>CANMWW010000279.1 GCA_947500965.1 Alphaproteobacteria bacterium | reverse complement strand
CGCGCGGCTCGCCACGCCGGCTGGCGCGACGCGGTCGGGCGTGTCCTGACCCGCGGGTGAGGGGCCGGCGGCTGTGCTGGCCGGTTGCCGGTGTGCGGCGTCGTGCTAGTTTGCCGGCTCTGTCGCAAAAGCTTCGCTAAAAAGTCGCGGGACATACATCGCGACCGGCAAGAAGCAGGCGGCTCGCAACCCTACGGGAGGACCAGCATGCTCCGACGCACAGCCTTGTTCGCAACCACAGCCGCCGCGCTCGTGCTCGGTGCCGGCCATGCCAGCGCGCAGACCGAGATCCAGTGGTGGCACGCGATGACGGGCGTCAACAACGACGTCATCGAGAAGCTCGCCAAGGACTTCAACGACTCGCAGAAGGACTACAAGGTCGTCCCGAGCTACAAGGGCAGCTACCCCGACACGATGAACGCCGGCATCGCCGCGTTCCGCGCCGGCAACGCGCCCCACATCATGCAGGTCTTCGAGGTCGGCACCGCGACGATGATGGCCGCCAAGGGCGCCATCAAGCCGGTGCAGGAGATGATGCGCGAGGCCGGCGAGAAGTTCGACCCGCAGAGCTACCTGCCGGCGATCACCGGCTACTACTCGACGGCGAAGGGCGAGATGCTCTCCTTCCCGTTCAACTCGTCCTCCGCGATCATGTGGTACAACAAGGACGCGTTCAGGAAGGCGGGGCTGAACCCCGACGCGCCGCCGAAGACCTGGCCCGAGCTGTTCGACGCGGCGAAGAAGCTGCGCGCCAGCGGCCACCCGACCTGCGGTTTCGCCACCGCCTGGGTCACCTGGCTCAACATCGAGCAGTTCAGCGCCTGGCACAACGTGCCGCTCGGCACGAAGTCGAACGGCATGGACGGCTTCGACACCGAGTTCAGGTTCAACTCGCCGCTGCATGTCCGCCACCTGCAGAACCTCGTCGAGCTGCAGAAGGACAAGACCTTCGACTACGCCGGCCGCACCAACACCGGCGAGGGCCGCTTCACCTCGGGCGAGTGCCCGATCATGCTCACCTCGTCGGCCTTCTACGGCAACGTGAAGGCGAACGCGAAGTTCGACTTCGGCACCGGCATGATGCCCTACTACCCGGACGTCGCCGGCGCGCCGCAGAACTCGATCATCGGCGGCGCCTCGCTGTGGGTGATGGGCGGCAAGAAGGCCGAGGAATACAAGGGCATCGCCCGCTTCTTCACCTTCCTGTCGGACACCGACCGCCAGCGCTGGCTGCACGAGGTCTCGGGCTACCTGCCGATCACCAAGGCCGCCTATGCCGGCACCAAGGGGTCGGGCTTCTACGAGAAGAACCCGGGCCGCGAGACGCCGCTGCTGCAGCTGACGCTCAAGGCGCCGACGGAGAACTCCGCGGGCCTGCGCTTCGGCAACCTCGTCCAGATCCGCGACATCTGGGCCGAGGAGATCGAGGCCGCGCTGTCCGGCCAGAAGACCGCGCAGAAGGCGCTGGACGACGCGGTCGCCCGCGGCAACCAGTCGCTGCGCCAGTTCGAGCGCGCGGTCTCGCGCTGAACGACGGACGAGGCCAGCCGTCCCCTCCGCCGCGGGCACGCGGCGGAGGGGACGGACCTTCCCGATGGAGAAGCGCGCGATATTCCGGCAGCGCTGGCTGCCCTACCTGCTCCTGGCCCCGCAGCTGGCGATCACGCTCGTCTTCTTCTACTTCCCGGCCGGCCAGGCGGTCTGGCAGTCCTTCCTGATCGAGGACGCCTTCGGGATCTCGACCGAGTTCGTCTGGTTCGAGAACTACCAGGCGCTCTTCGCCCAGCCCCAGTACTACCGCGCGATGGCGAACACCGCCGTCTTCTCGGTCTCCGTGACGGTGCTGTCGCTGTCGCTGGCGCTGCTCCTCGCCGTGATGGCCGACCGGCAGATCAAGGGCGCCAACGGCTACAAGACGCTGCTGATCTGGCCCTACGCGGTCGCCCCGGCGATCGCCGCCGTGCTCTGGCTCTTCATGTTCCAGCCCTCGCTCGGCGTCGTGGCGCGCGGGATCCGCGCACTCGGGGTCGACTGGAACCCGCTGCTCAACGGGACCCACGCGATGATCCTCGTGATCATGGCGGCGACCTGGAAGCAGGTCTCCTACAACTTCCTCTTCTTCCTCGCCGGCCTGCAGTCGATCCCGCGCAGCGTGATCGAGGCCGCCGCGATCGACGGCGCGGGGCGCACGCGGCGCTTCTGGACCATCGTCTTCCCGCTGCTCTCGCCGACGGCGTTCTTCCTGCTGGTGGTGAACGTCGTCTACGTCTTCTTCGACACCTTCGGCATCATCGACGCCACCACGGGCGGCGGGCCGGCCAAGGCGACGGAGACGATGGTCTACAAGGTCTACCAGGACGGCAAGCTGGGGGCCGACCTCGGCGGGTCCGCGGCGCAGTCCGTCATCCTGATGGCGATCGTGGTCGCGCTGACCGCGTTCCAGTTCCGCTACATCGAGCGCAAGGTCCACTACTGATGATCGACCGGCGCAGCGGCCCGGACTGGTTCGCGCACGCGGTGCTCTGGACGGGCATCCTCGTGATGGCCTTCCCGGTCTACCTGACCTTCATCGCCTCGACCCACGAGCCGGCGACCATCGCCAACGGCCAGATGCCGCTGGTGCCCGGCGACCAACTCCTCGAGACCTACTGGCAGACGATCTTCGTCGGCCCGACGCGCACCAGCCGCATGCCGGTGGGCGCGATGATGGTCAACACGCTGGTCATGGCGCTCGTCATCGCGATCGGCAAGATCTGCATCTCGATCGTCTCGGCCTACGCGGTCGTCTATTTCCGCTTCCCGTTCCGCCGGACGGCGTTCTGGATGATCTTCATGACGCTGATGCTGCCGGTCGAGGTGCGCATCTACCCGACCTACAACGTCGTCGCGTCGCTCGGCCTGCTGGACACCTTCGCCGGCCTGACCGTGCCGCTGATCGCCTCGGCCACCGGCACGCTGCTCTTCCGCCAGTTCTTCATGACCATCCCGGACGAGCTGCTCGAGGCCTCGAAGATCGACGGCGCGGGGCCGGTGCGCTTCTTCGTCGACACCGTCCTGCCGCTGTCGCGCACCAACATCGCCGCGCTCTTCGTGATCCTCTTCATCTACGGCTGGAACCAGTATCTCTGGCCGCTGCTGATCACGACGCGCGCCGACATGCAGACGATCGTGATCGGCATCAAGAAGATGATCGTCACCGCCGACGCGCTGACGGAATGGCAGATCGTCATGGCCACCGCGATGCTGGCCATGATCCCCCCGGTCGCGGTGGTGCTGCTGATGCAGCGCTGGTTCGTGAAGGGCCTCGTGGAGACGGAGAAGTGAAGCATGGCTGAGGTCCGGATCTCCGGCGTGCGCAAGTCCTTCGGCGACGTCGCCGTGCTGCACGGGATCGACACCACGATCGCCGACGGCGAGTTCATGGTGCTTCTCGGGCCGTCCGGCTGCGGGAAGTCGACGCTGCTGCGCATCGTCGCCGGCCTCGAGCAGCAGAGCGCGGGCGACGTGTCGATCGGCGGGCGCGTGGTCAACGACGTCGAGCCAAAGGACCGGAACATCGCGATGGTGTTCCAGAACTACGCGCTCTACCCGCACATGAGCGTCCACGACAACATGGCCTACGGGCTGCGCGTGCGCGGCACGCCCAGGCCGGAGATCGAGCGCCGCGTCCAGGAGGCCGCGCGCATCCTCGAGCTCGGCGCGCTGCTGCAGCGCAAGCCGCGCCAGCTCTCCGGCGGGCAGCGCCAGCGCGTGGCCATGGGCCGCGCCATCGTGCGCGACCCGCAGGTCTTCCTCTTCGACGAGCCGCTCTCCAACCTCGACGCGAAGCTGCGCGTGCAGATGCGCATCGAGATCAGGCGCCTGCACCAGTCGATCCGCACCACCTCGATCTACGTCACCCACGACCAGGTGGAGGCGATGACGCTGGCCGACCGGCTGATCGTCATGAACGCGGGCCATGCCGAGCAGGTCGGCGCGCCGCTCGAGGTCTACGAGCGCCCCGCGAGCGTCTTCGTCGCTGGCTTCATCGGGGCGCCGGCGATGAACCTCCTGCGCGCGCGCGTCGCGGGCGGGCGCGCGATGGCCGGCGCCGCGGCGCTGCCGCTGCCCCTGGCCCCCGGGCTCGACGAGGGGCGCGAGGTCACCTGGGGCGTGCGGCCGGAGCATGTCGAGCTCGCGCCGGGCGCCGCCGGGGCCGACGCCGAGGTCGTCGTCGACCTCGTCGAGGCGCTGGGCGCGGACACGCTCGTCCATGCGCGCCTCGCCGATGGCGGCGCGCTCACGCTGCGCCTGCCCGGGACGACCAGGGTGCGCGAGGGCGACAGGCTGCCGCTGCGCCTGCCGCCTGCCGCGCTCCATGCCTTCGACGCCGCGAGCGGCAGGCG
>CANMWW010000278.1 GCA_947500965.1 Alphaproteobacteria bacterium | reverse complement strand
GTGAACCCCGTCTCGGAGGCGGGCTTCGTCGCGGGCTGGCGCGAGGGCGGCCCATGGCTCGACGCGCTGATGCGCCATGTCGACGCCAACCGCGCCTTCGTGGAGGCCTTCCTCGCCGAGCGCCTGCCCGCGGCGCGGCTCGTGCGGCCCGAGGCGACCTACCTGCTCTGGGTCGACATGCGCGGCCTCGGCCTCGCGCCCGACGAGATCTCGGACCGGATCACGCGCCGCGCGCGGGTGCGGCTGGAGAACGGCGCGGCCTTCGGCGCAGGCGGCGCGGGGTTCTTCCGCGTCAACGCGGCCTGCCCGCGCGCCATGCTCGCCGAGGCCTGGGAGCGCATCGCGACGGCGCTCGGCTCCAATCGCTGACGGAGGCAGGGCATCATGTGCGACACGATGGCGGCGCTGGGCCGCGCGACCGCGACGGGCCACGCGCTCCTCGCGAAGAACAGCGACCGCGAGCGCAACGAGGCGCAGTTCCTGGAGATGCTGCCCGCGCGCGACTACGGCGCGGGCGCGCGGCTGCGCGCCACCTACGTCTCCATCCCGCAGGCGCGGCGCACCCATGCGGTGCTGCTGTCGCGGCCTTTCTGGATCTGGGGCGCCGAGATGGGCGCCAACGAGCACGGCGTGGCGATCGGCAACGAGGCGGTGCATCCGCGCCTCAGGCCGCAGCGCAGGCCCGCCCTGATAGGCATGGACCTGCTGCGCCTCGGGCTCGAGCGCGGCGCCAGCGCGCGCGAGGCGCTCGGCGTCATCACGTCGCTGCTCGAGGCGTTCGGCCAGGGCGGGAACTGCAGCCACCTGTCGCGGCGCTGGTACGACAATTCCTTCATCGTCGCCGACGCGCGCGAGGCCTTCGTGCTGGAGACCGTGGGCCGGCACTGGGCGGTCGAGGAGGTCTCCGGCGCGCGCGCGATCTCGAACACCTACACGATCGGGACGCGGCGCAGCGCCGAGAGCGCTGGCCTCGCCGCCTTCGCGAAGGCGCAGGGCTGGTGGAACGGCCGCGGCGCGCTCGACCTGGCCGCCGCCGTCACCAGCAGGGCCAATCCCGGCCTGCCGGGCGCGCTGTCGCGCTGCGCGCGCTCCAGCGAGCGGCTCGCGCGGCGGCTCGGGCGCATCGACGCGCTGGCGATGATGGCGAACCTGCGCGACCACGGCGCCGCCGCCGAGGGCCGCGCGGACTTCCACCCGCAGGAACTTGCGGGGCCCACCGTGTGCATGCATGCGGGCGACCGCAGGCGCATGGGCCAGAGCGTCGGCTCGCTGGTGAGCGACCTGCGCGCGCGCGGCGCGGCGCACTGGGTCACCGCCGCCTCCGCGCCCTGCACCGCGATCTTCCGCCCGGTCTTCATGGACGCGCCCCTGCCGCCGCAGGGCCCGGTGCCGGGCGACCGCGACGACCGCGCGACGCGCTGGTGGGCGCACGAGGCGCTGCATCGCGGGGCGATCGCGGGCGACTACGCGGGGTTCATGGCGGGCTTCGCGGCCGCGCGCGACGCGCTCGAGGCGCGCTTCGCCGCGCGCGTCGAGGAGGTGGTGGAGAAGCCCGGCCGCGCCGGCGCCGCGGCGCGCGCGCGGCTCGCCCTGGCATGCTGGCGCGAGGCGGATCGCGAGGAGGCGCGCTGGATGGCCCGCCTGCCCCGCTTCGCCGCCATCGCGACGCGGCCCGCCTATCGCCGCAGCTGGGAGCGCTTCGCGGCGCTGGCGCGGCCCTGATCCGCGCGTCAACCGGCGCGGATCGCGCCCTCGGACGCGCGCGGCGGCCGGCGACAGGCTTCGAGCGCCGCGACGCTGGCCGGCGGCAGGGGACTGGAGCGGCGCGCGGCAAGGTCGACATGGACGACCACGCTCTCCGCCGAGGCGACATGGCGCCCGTCCTGGAACAGCGCCTGCTCAAGACGGACCGAGCTGCGCCCCACCGACGCGACCCGGGTGGCGATGTCGACCTTGCCCGGCCACAGGATCTCGGCGACGTAGTCGATCGCCACGCGGGCGATGACGAAGCCGCAACCGGGCCCGTGCAGCGGCGCGGCGGGATCGTGGAGAAGCTCGACCCGCCCGGTCTCGAAGAAGGTCGAGAAGACCGCATTGTTCACATGGCCCAGCCGGTCGGTGTCGGCGTAGCGCAGCTTGTCGTAGGCGTGGCGCGGGAAATCCCCGGGCCGCGGCGTCTCGGTCATGCGCAAGGCTCCCTGGTGCGGCCGGTCCGCTCAGCCCGCCTCGCGCAGCGCGGCGCCGAAGGCCTCGAAGAGCGCCCGGTTGATGAAGTTCGTCTGCGGGTCGTACTCGGCATGCCATTGCACGCCGAGCGCGAAGCCCCGCGCGCCCTCGATGCGGATCGCCTCCGCCGTGCCGTCCTCGGCGAAGCCCTCGACCACGACGCGCGCGCCGGGCTCGAGGATCCCCTGCCCGTGCAGCGAGTTCACGCGGATCGTCTCGCGGCCGTAGAGGCCGGCGAAGGTCCCGCCCGGCACGAGCCGCACGTCGTGGCGGTCGGCGAAGATCACCTCCGGGTCGGGATGGATCTCGCCCGTGGGCAGGCGCGGCATGCGGTGGTTCATGCGGCCCGGCAGCTCGCGGATCTCCGGGTGGAGCGAGCCGCCGAAGGCGACATTCATCTCCTGGAAGCCGCGGCAGATGCCGAGCACCGGCACGCCGCGCTCGACGCAGGCGCGCACCAGGGGCAGCGCGACGGCGTCGCGGTCCTCGTCGTAGGGCTCGTGCGCGGGATGCGGCGCGACGCCGAAATGCGTCGGGTGGACATTCGCGCGCGCGCCGGTGAGCAGGATCCCGTCGACCGCGTCGAGCAGCGCGTCGATCTCCGTCACGCCGGGGACGCCGGGGAAGATCAGCGGCAGCGCGCCGGCGACGTCGGCGACGGCGCGCAGGTTGCGCTGCCCCGCCATCTGGACGTCGAAGCGGTTCTCGATGCGGTGCGCGTTGGCGATCACGCCGACGATCGGTTTCTTCATTGCTGGTCCGGGCCCATGCGCTTGCTGGCCCAGCAGGTTAGAACAACTCGGCCGAATTCTCTCCAGACCAGTTTTCCTGCGGAATTCTGCCCTGGAGAGGGTTCTTGCTAGGCTGGCGTCCTCGACCGGGGGGATCGACGCCATGGCCAGGACCGCACTGCATTTCCGCACCGCCACCAGCCTCGCCGCCGCGCTGCGCGCGCGGCGCATCTCCGCGGTCGAGCTCCTCGAGCTCTACCTGGCGCGGGTGAAGGCGCACAACCCGCGCCTCAACGCGGTCATCGAGCTCGCGACGGCGCGCGCGCGGCGCAGGGCGCGCGAGGCGGACAAGGCGCTGGCGCGCGGCGCGCGCGGCCGGCCGCTTCTGGGCGTGCCGATGACGATCAAGGAGAGCTTCGACGTCGCGGGCATGCGCACGAGCTGGGGCGACCCGGCGCTGAAGGACAATGTCGCGCGCCAGGACGCGCTCGCCGTCCAGCGGCTGGAGGCCGCCGGCGCCATCGTCTTCGGCAAGACCAACGTGCCGCTGATGCTCGCGGACTGGCAGAGCTTCAACGCGATCCACGGCACGACGAACAACCCCTGGGACCTCGCGCGCGGCCCCGGCGGCTCCTCGGGCGGCTCGGCCGCGGCGCTGGCCGCGGGCCTCACCGGGCTCGAGGCCGGCTCCGACATCGGCGCCTCGATCCGCAACCCCGCGCATTACTGCGGCGTCTACGGCCACAAGCCGACCTGGGGGATCGCCAGCCCGCGTGGCCACGCGCTGCCCGGCAACGTCGCGCCGTCCGACATCTCGGCGATCGGCCCGATGGCGCGCGGCGCGGGCGACCTCGCCGTCGCGCTCGACGCGATGGCCGGGCCCGACGCGGTGGACGGGCGCGGCTGGCGCCTTGGCCTTCCGCGCGAGACGCGGCGCGCGCTGCGCGACTTCCGCGTCGCGGTGATGCTCGACGACCGCAACGCCGAGGTCGATTCCTCGGTGCGCGACGAGATCGCCGCGCTCGCGGCCTTCCTGCGCCGCCGCGGCGCGAAGGTGAGCATGACCGCGCGGCCCGCGATCGACTTCGACGCGCTGATGCGCGTCTACATCGCGCTGCTGCGCGCGGCGACCTCGGCACGGCTCACCGACGAGGCGCTGGCGCGGATGGTCGCGCAGGCCGGCCGCCTCGCGCCGGGCGACGAGAGCTACCGCGCGCGCATGCTGCGCGGGAACACCCTCTTCCATCGCGACTGGCTGCGCGCCAACGAGCAGCGCCACCGCATGCGCCTCGCCTGGGAGGCGTTCTTCGGGGACTGGGACGTCATCCTCTGCCCGACCGCGACGACCGCGGCCTTCCCGCACGACCAGAAGGGCGAGCGCTGGGAGCGCATGCTCGACGTCAATGGCGGCAGGCAGCCCGGCACTGAGCAGATGTTC
>CANMWW010000277.1 GCA_947500965.1 Alphaproteobacteria bacterium | reverse complement strand
CGATCGCGGCCCGGTGATCGGCTTCGCGGCCGAGACCGGCTGCCGGTACCACCGGCCCTTCGCCTATCCGGAGACGATCTTCGCCGCGATGCGCATCGGCCATCTCGGCACGAGCTCGGTGCGCTACGAGCTCGCGCTGTTCGGCGCGGGCGAGGACGTCGCGCGCGCCGACGGGCATTTCGTGCATGTCTTCGTCGAGCGCGCCTCTGGGCGGCCGACGCCGATCCCGCCGCGCATCCGCGACGCGCTGGAGCGGCTGCGCGCCCTGGGCTGAGCGCGCTCAGTCGACCGCGATCGAGACGCTGCCCAGGCCCTCGAGCCTGACCTCGACACGGTCGCCCGGCGAGACCCAGAGCGGCAGCGGCAGGCTTCCCGTCATCACGACCTGCCCCGGCTCGAGGCGCCGGCCGAGCGCGGCCACGCGGTTCGCGAGCCACGCGAGCGAGCGCATGGGGTGGCCGAGCACGTCGGCGCCGCGGCCCGCGACGCGGGTCTCTCCGTTTGCGCGCGTCGTGCCCGCCACGGCGGCGAGGTCCAGGCGGCGCCAGTCGGGGACCGGCTCGCCGAGCACGATGCCGGCATGGAAGAAGAAGTCCGCCACCAGCGCCGGGACGCCGAAGCCGCGGAAGTCGCCGTAGCGATCGTCGACGATTTCGGCGGCGGGGAAGATGCGGGCGACGGCGGCTGCGGCGCTGGCCTCGTCGACCGGGCCGTCGCCGCCCAGGGGCGCACCGAGCTCCATCGCGATCTCGCATTCGATGCCGAGGCGGCGGAAGTCGCCGCTGCGGAGCGCGGCGGAGCCGTGGTGCAGCCCCGCGCGGTGCATCTCGCCGGCGCAGGGTGCGGGCACGTTGAGCAGGGACTGCATCGCGGCGGTCGTGGCGCCGACCTTCCAGCCGATGCAGGGGCCGAGCCGCGGCGCGAGCAGGTCTCGCAGCGCCGCCTGCATGGCGTATCCGCCGGCCTCGTCGATGGGCTTGAGCGCCGCCGGCATGTCGGCGATGTCGCGGCGGGCGAGGCGGCGCTCGGCGATCCAGGCGGCGCCGCGGGAGATGTCGGTGCGTGGGTCGGTCATGGGGCCGAAGAAGGCGGCGAAGGGGCCCCGCGCGTCAAGGCCCGGAAACGGGATCGCCGGGACCTCGCGGCCCCGGCGATCCTTTCCTCCGGCCTTTCCCGGCTTGCCGGGTCAGGCGGCCTTCTGCGCCTCGATCGTCTGCGGCCTGGCCGAGGCGACCTTGATCTGGCGCGGCTTCATCGCCTCGGGGACCTCGCGGACGAGGTCGACATGCAGGAGGCCGTTGGCCAGCTCGGCGCCGCCGACCTTGATGAAGTCGGCCAGCTGGAAGCGGCGCTCGAAGGCGCGCCCCGCGATCCCGCGGTAGAGGAAGTGGCGCTCGCCCTCGGCCTGCCTGGGCTTGCCCGTCACGGTCAGCGCGTTCTCGTGCTGCGTGATCGAGATGTCCTCCGGGCCGAAGCCGGCCACCGCCATGGTCAGGCGATAGGCGTCCTCGCCGGTCTTCTCGATGTTGTAGGGCGGGTAGCCGGGGCTCTGCTCCGACCCGGTCAGGGCCGAGTCGATGAGCTGGCTCACGCGGTCGAAGCCGATGGCGTTGCGGAAGAGGGGGGAGAAGTCGAAGCCGTTCATGTGATCCTCCTTGAGGAAGCGAGGTCCATCGACCGTCCGGGCGCCCTTGGGCCGCCCGGGGGCCGTCTGCGTCGCGGGCCCGATCCCCTGATGGGCGATCTCCCCGCGACGACACGCAGGTGGGAAGCGCGATGGCGCTTTCAAGCCGCGGCAGGAAGGCGCGGCATGATGCGCGCGCAAGGCTGCGATGCCGCCCCCGGGGCGGATCGCGGTGGGCTCGCCCGGAACGAAAAAGGGGCGCCCGCGAGGGCGCCCCTTCGATCGTCGGCCGTGCGCCGCGTGGCGGCGCTCGGGCGTCAGCCCTTCGGGGCCTCGGCCTTCTTCACGCCGAGGTTGGCGAAGCGCTTGTTGAACTTCGACACCTGGCCGCCGGACTTGATCTCGCGATGCTGGCCGGTCCAGGCGGGGTGCGTCTTCGGGTCGATGTCCAGGCGCAGGACGTCGCCGGCCTTGCCGTAGGTCGAGCGCGTCGTGAACTGCGTGCCGTCCGTCATCACCACGGTGATGTCGTGGTACTCGGGGTGGATATTGGGCTTCATAGCGGATCTCCAGCGGTCGGTCCGGGCACGGGCCGGCAAAATCGAGGCGCGGGTTGTAGCGAAGCCCGGCTGGCGAATCAAGCCGAAGGACCCTGGTTCCGGGCCGTCGCGGGACCAGCGGCCGGGGCGGCAGGCTTCGCCGGGCGGGCCGGGCCATGCTAAAGCCCCGCATCACCGACGCGAACGGAGATGACCATGGACGAGCGCGCCTTCGAGGCGATGGCCGGCGCGACGCTGGAGCGGCTCGCGCAGCTCCTCGAGGACCAGCTGGCGGACGACGCGGATGTCGAGCTGCGCGGCGGGATCCTGACCGTGGAGCTCGAGGCGGGCGGCCAGTTCGTGGTCAACCGCCATGCGCCGACGCGCGAGATCTGGCTCTCGAGCCCGGTCTCCGGCGCCTCGCATTTCGCCCGCCGCGGCGAGGCCTGGATCTCCACCCGCGGCAGCGAGCGGCTGGAGGATGTCCTCGCCGCCGACCTCGAGCACGCGGTCGGGCGGAGGCCCGAACTTGGCTGAGGGCGCCGGCCAGGCCTCAGGCGAGGGAAGCGGCCGCGGCCGTCCCGACCCGCGGGTCCTGCGCCGTCTCCTGGGCTTCGTCCTTCCCTACAAGGCGCAGCTTGCGGGCGCGGTGCTGGCCCTGTGCGCGGCCTCGGCGGCCGTGCTGGCCTTCGGCAGCGGCCTGCGCTGGCTGGTCGACAACGGCTTCGCCGCCGGCGCGCCCGGCCGGCTCGACGAGGCGCTGCTCGCCATGCTGGGCATCGTCGCGCTGCTTGCGGCGGCGACCTTCGCGCGCTCGCTCCTGGTGGGCTGGATCGGCGAGCGCGTGGCCGCCGACCTGCGACAGCGCGTCTTCGCCCATGTCCTGTCGCTCTCGCCGTCCTTCTTCGAGGCGAGCCGCACGGGCGACGTGATCTCGCGGCTGGTCGCCGACACGACCCTGATCCAGGCCGTCGTCGGATCCTCCGCGTCCATGGCCCTGCGCAACGTGCTGCTCGTCGCCGGCGGCACCGCGATGATGGCCGTGGCCTCGCCGCGGCTGACGCTGTTCACCTTCCTCGTCCTGCCGCTGGTCGTCGTTCCGATCGTCGTGTTCGGACGCCGGGTGCGGGCGCTGTCGCGCGACAGCCAGGACCGCGTCGCCGACACCGGCGCCGACATCGAGGAGACGTTCAACGCGATCGCGACGGTGCAGGCCTTCGGCCGCGAGGCGCAGCGCGTGGCCGCCTTCGACGCCAGGGTCGAGGCCTCCGTGGCGGCCGCGCACCGGCGCAACCGCGCGCGCGCGGCGCTCGCCGCCGTCGTCATCCTGCTGGTCTTCGGCGCCATCGGCGTCGTGCTCTGGGTCGGCGGCCACGACGCCATCGCCGGGCGCCTCTCCGCCGGCCAGCTCTCCGCCTTCGTCTTCTACGCCGTCGTCGTCGCGGGCTCGGTGGGCTCGATCAGCGAGTTCCTCGGCGACCTCCAGCGCGCCGCGGGCGCGGCGGAGCGGCTCTTCGAGCTGCTCGACGCGCGGCCCGACCTTCCCGTGCCCGCGACCCCGGTCGTCCTGCCGGATCCTGCGCGCGGCGAACTCGCGTTCGAGCGCGTCACGTTCCGGTACCCCTCGCGCCCCGGGCAGAACGCGCTCGACGAGGTCGACTTCCGCGTCGCGCCGGGGGAGACGGTGGCGGTGGTCGGGCCGTCGGGGGCGGGCAAGTCGACGCTGCTCCAGCTCGCGCTGCGCTTTCGCGATCCCTCCGCGGGGCGCGTCCTGCTCGATGGCGTCGACGTCGCGCGCTGCGATCCCGCGGCGCTGCGCGCGCGCATCGCGCTCGTGCCGCAGGAACCTGTGGTCTTCTCCGCCGACGTCGCCGCGAACATCCGCTTCGGCCGGCCCGGCGCAAGCGACGACGAGCTGCGCGCCGCGGCGGAGGCCGCGCAGGCGGCCGAGTTCATCGCGCGCCTGCCGCAGGGCTATGCCACGCATCTCGGCGAGAAGGGCATGCGCCTGTCGGTCGGCCAGAAGCAGCGCATCGCGATTGCGCGCGCCATCCTGCGCGACCCGGCCCTGCTGCTGCTCGACGAGGCGACGTCGGCGCTCGACGCGGAGAGCGAGCGCCTGGTCCAGCGCGCGCTCGAGCGGCTCGCGCACGGGCGCAGCACCCTGGTGGTCGCGCATCGCCTCGCCACCGTGCGGCGCGCCGACCGGATCCTGGTGCTCGAGGCGGGAAGGCTTGTCG
>CANMWW010000276.1 GCA_947500965.1 Alphaproteobacteria bacterium | reverse complement strand
TCGCCTGCGCGGCCTGCAGCGCGACGCCCAGGCCGAAGCGCAGGCCGGCATCCGCGGGCGCGAGGGCGACTGCCCGCTGCTGCGCCGCGACCGCCTCGCGCATCCGGCCCAGCGCGCGCAGCGCGGCGCCCCGCCCCGCATGCGCCGCCGCGCGCGTGGCGTCCACCGCCAGCGCGCGCTCGCAGGCCGCGAGCGCCTCGGCCGGGCGGCCGAGCGCGCGCAACGCGTCGCCGAGCGCAAGCTCGGCCTCCGCGGCGTCGCCCGTGGCTGCGCGCGCAGCCTCCAGCAGCGCGGCGCCGCGCGCGCCGTCGCCCGCCTGCGCCGCGAGCAGCCCGGCGAGGCGCAGCGCCTGCGCGTCGCGGGGCGCGCGCGACAGCGCCGCGACATAGGCGCGCGCGGCATCGCCGAGCGCGCCCGCGCGATGGGCCACGAGCCCGCGCGCCAGCAGCTCCACCACGGGGACGTCGTCCGCGCCCTCCCCCGCCATCCATCCTCCAGCTCGCCGCGCCGCCATGCCCGGCGGCGGCGCGCGAGCCTAGCATCGCCACGCGGCGCGCGCTCAGCGGCGCGCCGGGTCGCGGATCGGGCGGCCGAGCACGGCGAGCTCGGCGGGCAGCGGGCCGATACCCTCGCCGGGCGAGATCTCGAGGATCCGGCCGAGGCGGCGGCGCGCGCGGTTGACCCGGCTCTTCATCGTGCCCTCGGCCGTCGCGCAGATGGCGGCCGCCTCCTCGTAGGAGCGGCCGGAGACGGCCACGAGCAGCAGCGCCTGGCGCTGGTCGCGCGGCAGCGTGTCGAGCGCGCGCCGCAGCGCGGCGAGGTCGAGCCTGCCGTGCTGGCAGGCCGGCGTCGCGAGGCGCTCAGCGAAGCGGCCATCGTCGCCGATCTCGCGCCCGTGCTTGCGGCGCTGCGAGCGGAAGGTGTTGCGCAGGATGGTGAACAGCCAGGCGCGCAGGTTGGTGCCGGGCTCGAAGCGGCCCCGATGCTTCCACGCCTTGGCGAAGGTCTCCTGGACCAGGTCGTCGGCGGCGCTCGAGGAGCCGGAGAGCGACGTCCCGAACGCGCGCAGCCGCGGCCCCTCGCTGGTCAGCTGTCGCGCGAAGGCGGCGTCCTCGCTCATCGGCGCGCGAACCGGCGCGCGGCGCCGGCGACGTCCTCGCGATGCATGGAAGATGCGGCCATGGCCAAGGCTCGCGCGGCGCGGCGGCCCCGGCGATGCGCCGGCTCAATGCCGGCGGCGGGCGCTCAGCGCTCGATCCCGCCCTTGCGCGGGTTGAAGGGATGGCGCGGCTTCCAGTCCTCGAGGAAGGACGCAAGCTCCGGCTCGGGCCGCTCGGGCAGGACGAGCCGCAACTCGACATACTGGTCGCCGCCGGCGATGCCGCGGCCCTTGAGGCGCAGCTTCGTGCCCTGTCCGGATCCGGGCGGGACGCTGAGCGTGACCGGCCCGGCGAGCGTCGGCACCTCGATGCGCGCGCCGAGCACCGCTTCCTGCAGGGTCACGGGCAAGGGCAGGAAGACGTCGTTGCCGCTGCGCTGGAAATGCCGGTGCGGCTGCACGCGCACGGTCACCAGCGCATCGCCGGCCGGGCCCGCGCCACGCGCGGGATGGCCCTGCCCCTTGAGGCGCAGCGACTGGCCGTCCTCGAACCCCTCGGGAATGCGCAGGTCGACGGCCCGCCCGTCGGGCAGGGAGAGGCGCTTCACCGCGCCGCGCGCGGCCTCCTCGAAGGACACATGGACCTCCAGGCGCATGTCCTCGCCGCGCGACCTGCCGCCCCGGGCGCGCCCGCCCCCGAAGGCGCGCTCGAACAGGCTGTCGAGGTCGTCGGCGCCGAAGTCGTCGTCCTTGCGCGGCGCCTCGCCGGCCTTGCGGCGGCCGAAGCCGAAGCCGTGCGGCGGCGCGCGCTCGGCGCCGCTGGCGTCGATCTCGCCGCGGTCGAAGCGCGCGCGCTTCTGCGGGTCCGAGAGCAGCGCATAGGCCGCCGAGACCTGCTTGAAGCGGTCCTCGGCCCCGCGCCGCCCGGGATTGAGGTCGGGATGGAGCTGCTTGGCGAGGCGCCGGTAGGCGGCGCGGATCTCGTCGTCCGTCGCGCCGCGGGCGACGCCGAGCAGCCTGTAGGGATCGTCCATGCCGACAATCTGGCAACCCGGCGGCCGCTCCACAACGCCCCGTCGGGGACGCCGCCTTGGCCATTTGCGCGGCAGCGCGGAGCGACTAGGGTCCCCGCCTTGGCCGCGCCTGCCTTGCGCGGCCGCGCACGGGGGCAGGTTGGCACGCTACGATGACAGGACGCCGCTCTCCCTCGCCCACCTGAGCGAGCTGGAGGTGCCACCGCCCGCGCTCGCCGCGATGGCGGCACGCGCGGGGTTCGCGTCCATCGGCGTGCGCGCGCTGCCGGCAGTGCCTGGCGGGACATGCCATCCGCTGGAGGATCGCGCCACGCGCGCGGCGCTGCGCAGCGCCCTCGCCGGTTCCGGCACCAGCCTGCTCTGCATCGAGCTGGTGCCGATCGGCCGCGACCTCGCCCCGGCGCGGCTGCGCGACGCGCTCGAGGCGGGGGCCGAGCTCGGCGCCAGCCGGCTCGTCGTCACGGGCGACGATCCCGACCGCGACGTCGTCGCGGCGGGGATGGCCGCGCTCTGCGACATTGCCGCGCCGCTCGGCATGGCGGTCGACCTCGAGTTCATGCCCTTCCGCGCGGTCGACGACCTTGCCGCCGCGCTCGACGTCGTCGCGCGCACGGGGCGCGACAACGCCCATGTCCTCGTCGACGCCCTGCATGTCTTCCGCTCCCGCAGCGACCTCTCGCTGCTGGCGCGCACGCCGCCGCGGCTCGTCGGCGGCTTCCAGCTCTGCGACGCGGCGGCCATCGCGCCCGAGGGCGCCGCCGCGCTCGCCGACGAGGCGCGCACCCGCCGCATGCCACCCGGGGAAGGCGCGCTCGACCTGCGCGCGCTCGTCGAGGCCCTGCCCGGGCAGCCGGTCCTCGGCCTCGAGGTTCCGCTGGCGGGACGCTTCCCGGCGATGCAGCCTGCCGGCCGGCTCGCCGCGCTCGCGCGCGCGGCCCGCGATTTCCTGGCCGGGGGGTTCCCCCGTCCGCACCAAGGGGAGCAAGCATGACCAAGCCGATCTTCGTCCTGAACGGACCCAACCTGAACCTGCTCGGGCGCCGCGAGCCGCACATCTACGGCTCGACCACGCTGGCGGAGGTGGAGGCGAGCTGCCACGAGCGCGCCCGCGCCCTCGGCCGCGAGGTCACGTTCCGTCAGTCCAACTACGAAGGCCAGATCGTCGACTGGATCCACGAGGCGATCGACGGCGCGACCGGCATGATCATCAACCCGGGCGCGCTCACGCACACCTCGGTCGCGATCCTCGACGCGCTCAAGAACCTGTCCTGCCCGATCATCGAGCTGCACATCTCGAACCCGCACCAGCGCGAGGCGTTCCGCCACGTCTCCTACGTCACGCCGGTCGCGACGGCGACGATGTGCGGCCTGGGCGTGGGCGGCTACCCGCTCGCGATCGAGGCCATGGACATGCTCGTCCGCAAGGCGCGCCCCAAGGCATGAAGACCCGGCTCGACGGACAGGTCGCGATCGTCACGGGCGCGGCCCGCGGCATCGGCAGCGGCATCGCCCGGCTGATGGCCGAGCGCGGCGCGCGCGTCGTCGCATGGGACCGCGACCTCGCCCCGCTCGAGGGGGCGGGCTTCGCGCCGGCGCACGCGGCGCGCGTCGACGTGTCGTCCTGGAAGGAGGTCGAGGCCGCCTTCGCCGACGCCGTGGCGCGCTTCGGGCGCGTCGACATCCTCGTCAACAACGCGGGCGTCAACGGGCCGATCGCGCCCGCCTGGGACTACCCGCTGGAGGACTGGGACCGCGTCGTGGCGATCGACATGACCGCGGTGTTCTACGCCAGCCGCCTCGCCGCCCGGCACATGCGCGAGAACCGCTATGGCCGCATCGTCACCATCGCCTCGATCGCGGGCAAGGAGGGCGTCCCCTACATCGCCGCCTATTCCGCGGCAAAGGCGGGCGTGATCGGCTTCTCCAAGGCGCTGGCCAAGGAGCTGACGGATTGCGGCGTGACCGTGAACTGCATCGCGCCGGCGCTGACCGAGACCGAGCTGCTCAAGGGCATGACCGAGGACCACATCTCGCGCATGAAGGCGAAGATCCCGATGGGCCGCCTCGTGCAGGTCGAGGAGATCGCCGAGATGGCGGCCTGGATCGCCAGCCCGGCCTGCAGCTTCACCACCGGCTTCGTGTTCGACATCACGGGTGGCCGCGCGACGTATTGAGGACGCGCGGCCGCGAAGGGGAGGACGATCCATGGCAGCGGTGCGCATCGCCGTCGTCGGCGCCGGGCTCATCGGGCGCAAGCACATCGAGGTGCTGCGCGCCGGGAACCCGGACT
>CANMWW010000275.1 GCA_947500965.1 Alphaproteobacteria bacterium | reverse complement strand
CCAAGGTCAGTCGAGGAGCCGCGGCAGGAACAACGCGACGTCCGGAACGAAGAGCACGATCAGCAGCGCCGTGATCTGCAGCCCCATGAAGGGCCACACCGAGCTGAAGATCTGCTGCAGCGTGATGTCCGGTGGCGCCACGCCCTTGAGGTAGAAGCAGGCCGGACCGAAGGGCGGCGACAGGTACGACACCTGCATGTTCATGCAGAACAGGATGCCGAACCACACCGGGTCGTAGCCCAGGTCCTTGATGATGGGGACGAAGATCGGCATCGTCAGAAGGCAGATGCCGATCCAGTCGATCAGGCAGCCCAGCACCAGCAGGATCGCCATCATGATCAGGATGATCACGATCGGCGCCACCGGCAGCCCGGTGATCATCTGCCGCACGAAGTTCGTGCCGCCCATGATGTTGTAGATGCCGATGAAGGCGAAGGCGCCGAAGGTCAGCCAGATCAGGATTCCGACGGTCTCCATGGTCTGGACCAGGGATTCGCGCATCATCTTCCAGTTGAGCTCGCCGCGGATCGCCGCCGAGACGATCGCGCCCACGACGCCGACGCCCGCCGCCTCCGTCACCGCCGCGATGCCGAAATAGATCGAGCCCAGCACCCAGAAGATGATCAGCAGCGGCAGGACGAGGCCCTTGAGCATCGCCAGCTTCTGCGCCATCGGGATGTTGCGCTCCTCGGCCGGCGCCGGCGGCCCGAGGCTCGGGTCGAGGCGGCAGCGGATCAGGATGTAGGCGATGTAGAGGCAGCCCATGAGGACGCCAGGGACGAAGGCCGCCTTGAACAGGTCGCCGATCGAGACGCTGGCGGTCAGGCCGTAGACGATCAGCACGACGCTCGGCGGGATCATCGTGCCGAGCGAGCCGCCGGCGCAGATCGTGCCGATGGCGAGCTTCTTGTCGTAGCCGAGGCGCAGCATCTGCGGCAGCGCGATCAGGCCGAGCAGGACGATCTCGCCGCCGATGATGCCCGTCATCGCCGCCATGATCATCGCGACCACGACGGTCTGCATCGCGACGCCGCCGGGCAGGTTGCCCGAGAAGATGTACATCGCGTTGTAGAGGTCCTTCGCGACGCCCGAGCGCTCCATGATGCAGGCCATGAGCACGAAGAGCGGCACGGCGACGAAGACGTATTCCTGGACGAAGCCGAAGACGCGGCTGCCGACGAGCGGCAGGCCCGCGGGCCCCATCCAGAGCACGGTGCAGCCGCAGGCGATGGTCAGCAGGACCCAGGCGAGCGGCATGCCGGTGAGCATCAGCCCGATCATCACCGCGAGGATCAGGAGCGTCGCGCCGCCGATGCCGAGGCCGCGGAAGCCGCCCTTCAGCCCGTCGAGCATCGTGCTCCAGAGCGACAGGATCTCCATGCCGTCGAGGGCGACCAGCGCCACGGCGACGGCGACGATGGAAAGGAAGACGCGGAACTGGGCGCCGGTCAGCAGGCGCTTCAGCTGCACCGCGAGCTGCACGAAGATCAGGATGGCGCCGAAGACGATAAGCGGCTTCAGCAGCGCCGGCAGCGGCGGGTTCCAGGAACTGCCCGTGCGCTCCACGATCTGGATCGACATCATCGCCTGCCGCCACGACGCCAGGATCAGCAGGCCGACGGCCAGGAGGCCGAAGCAGGTCGCGACGATGTCGAGCGTGCGCTTGCGTGTGGCGCTCGCGCCATCGTAGAGCGAGGTGATCGCGATGTGACGCCTGCGCTGGGTGACGTAGCCGCCTGCCACCAGGTAGCAGGCCGAGCAGAGCATGATCGTGGCCTCGAAGGCCCAGTCGGTCGGCGCGTTGAAGATGTAGCGCGCGAAGACCTCGTAAGTCGTCGCGACGGTCGCGGCGAGGTAGAGGTAGCTGGCGTTCATCGCCATCCAGTTGATCGCGCGCTCGACCGGCGAATTCACGTGGTCGGCAGTCGCGGCGGCGGTGGTCATGCTCGTGTTCCCCCCTGAAAGCCGGAGAGGGGGCCGGTGGCCCCCTCTCCTTCGTCTTCTTCTCAGTTCACTGGTAGTCCGCGGGAAGCAGGTTCATCTGCTTCATGAAGCGGATGTTCGCGTCATAGGCCTTGCGCGCAAGCTCGCTGCCCGCGGCGAAGTCCTTCCAGGCGCCCGCCGCGACCTGGCGGAACTTGTCGCGCTCGCCCTGCGGCCAGTCGATGATCTCGATGCCGCGGGACTTGTCCGCGAGATCGCGCGCGACGAGCTTGCGGTCCTCGACGTCGGCCGACATGACGAGGTCGGCCATCGCCGCCCGGTACCACCCGTCGACCGCGGCCTGCTCGGCCGAGTTGAGCCTGTTCCAGGACGCCATGTTGACGGTGAACTGGAGGATCGGCATCGAGTGGATGCCCGGGTAGATCGGGAACTTGGCGACCTTGAACAGGCCGACCGAGTCGCTCATCGAGTAGGTGCTGTCGTCGGCGGCGTCCACGACGCCCTTGTCGAGCGCAGTGTAGGTCTCCGACGGCGGCATCGCGACCGGCGCGCCACCGACGCGGCGGAACACGTCCGCGGCGAGGCCTTCCGGCGAGCGGATCTTCTTGCCCTTGAAGTCGTCGACCTTGCGGATGGGGACCTTCGAGATGAAGGCTTCCTTGCCGCCGGTGGCGCAGCCCACGACCTTGATCTGCTTGTTGCCGTACTTGTCGAACAGCTCCTGCAGGATCTCGCGCCCGCCGCCGTAGTAGCAGAACTGGATGACCTGCCACGGCGTGTCGTAGCCGGCGATCAGGTCGCCGAGCAGCGCGAAGGCCTTGTCGCGGCCCGAGAAGTAGACGGTCGAGGTCAGGTCGCCCTGGAGGATGCCCTGCGCGACGGCGTCGATCGTCTGGTTGTGCGGGACGACGGAACCGATCGGCGTCAGCTCGGCCTTGACCTTGCCGCCGGTCATCGTGGTGAGCACCGGCAGCCACTTCTCGATCGACTTGTAGTAGAAGTCGCCGGCCTGGGCCGAGGTCTGGATCTTCCAGTTCTGGACCTGCGCGTCGGCCCCCTGGGCGACGAGCACGCCTGCGGCCATCGCGGCCGCTGCGAAGATGGACTTCATGTCTCCTCCGTCTGCTTGGTGTTGGTTGTGGGCGAGAGGCTAGGCGAAGCGGCCGCCGCTGTGAAGCTTGCAGCCGCCGTCATGCCGGTTTTGCCGGCATCTCGAAGGGCGTGGCGTCGATGAAGCGGCGCAGGACATTGGCCGTCAGGCGCGAGATCCCGTTCCGGTAGCCGCCATGGGCAAGGCTGCCGACATAGCTGATCGAGCCCGTGGACCAGACCGCGCCGCCGCCCGGCGTCTCGAAGAAGACGATGTCCGCGCGCACGGCGGGCCAGGTGCCGCCATATGCGCCGCTGAAGCCCGAATTGATCTCCTCGACCACGAGGTTCATCACCTTGGAATGGCCGGTCGAGGACGCGACGACCAGGGCGTGGGCGGGCGTGCCCAGCGCCGTGCTCGCGCAGTCGATCTCCATGCCCGCCGCGCCGCCGAGCGCGCAGCCATAGGCGCCGAGGCGCTCCTCGGCCACGCCCTCGAACATCCACGCGACGCGCTTGTCGCGGCTTGCGTCGGTGCGCTCGTAGTGCGTCGCGAAGTCGAAGCCCTGCGCGATGAAGCCGACGCCGACCAGCGCGTTGGGCATGCGCCCGTTGCGGCGCCAGAGGCCGCCCAGCGTGCCGGTCGAGGCGTGCAGGTACTCTCCCGGCACCTCGGCCCAGGCGCGCGTGCCGCCCTCGGCGCGGCGCAGCTCGATCATGCCGGGATGGCCCTCGAGGTAGTCGACCTTCCAGTAGAAGCCGTTGCCGCCGAGATACATGAAGCGGCCGCCGCGGCCGAGCCAGGCGTCGAGCCCGTCCCACATCGCCGCCGACCAGTACTCGGGATGGCAGCCGCTCATGACCACCGCGTAGTTCTCCAGCAGCGACAGGCCCTCGCGATGGAGGTCGTCGTCGGTGATCACGTCGTAGTCGAAGCCCTCCGCCTCCAGCCAGTCGAGCAGGCAGAGGTCGAGCTGCAGGTTCCAGAGCCGGCCCGTCGGGCGGACATTGACCATCGGGCGCAGCCGCGAGACATGGCACACGCCGGAGCCGTCGGGATGCTTGTCGTAGGTCGAGGCGCCGAGCTCGGGATGGACCACCGCGAGCATGTCCGTCGAATCGATCTGCTGCAGCGCGCCGAAGGCGAGGTCGACCGTGCTCGGCGCCATGCGCGCGCGGTAGTTCGCGTAGACGCTGTAGGTCGCGGTGGAGGCGAGGAAGGCCGCGCGGGCATTCGCCTTGCCCCGCGGCGGGCGCAGGAAGAACGTGATCCAGAAGGGCGGGTTGCCCGGGTCCGTGTCGAGGCGCAGCGCGTAGATGCCGCTGCGCTGCGCGGCCGGGATCGTCCACGCGAGCGTGTCGGGCCAGCACGCGTCGGCCAGGTCGTCCTCGTGGAAATG
>CANMWW010000274.1 GCA_947500965.1 Alphaproteobacteria bacterium | reverse complement strand
TCCTTCTGGGTGCGCGAGGTGACCTACGAGGCGCGCCAGCGGATGATCTTCCGCGTGGCGCGCGGCGCGGTCGCCTGGGGCGCGGCGCAGGAACGGATCGATCCCGGGCGCGTCTACGCCTATGGCCTGTCCAACGGCGCCGACGTCGTGGTGAACCTCGCCGCCGCGATGCCGCGCACGCAGCTGCGTGGCGCCATCGCCGAGGGCATGGCCGGTGCCGGGCTGGGCCTGCCCGATCGGCTGCAGGTGCCGCTGGAGGCGGTGTTCGGCCGGCTCGACGACTATGGAGCGCCGAACCCCGGGACCTGGCGCTGGGAGCGGCGCGTGCCCTGCGCCCTCACCACGCCCGTCGCGGAGGCGCCGCCCGGCAGCGCCGCGCGCTGCAACGCCAGGACGGGCGGGTTCGGCGAGACGCCGATGGCCTGGATCGAGCGCCAGCGCGCCGCAGGGGCCGAGATCCGCGTGCGCTTCTACGACGAGGCCGCGCACGGGATCTTCGCCGGGCCGCTGCGCCGGCGCACCCAGCAATGGGGCGACGGATCGGTCTTTGCCGCGTCGACGGGGGCCGCCCCGGAGGCGCGCGACAGGCTGCTCGCCGACCTGCTCGAGGTCGTGCGCGCGCGCTGAGCGCGGCTCCTCAGCGTCGCCCGGCCTTCACGAGCCTGCGGATGCGGTTCTTGTTGTCGGCCGAGAGCGCGGCGATGCGCTTGGCGTTGTCCGCATAGACGGCCGCGTTGCGCATCACCTGGAGGGCGAGGAACTGCGAGCAGGCCACGATCTGCTCGTAGACCTCGGAATCGAAGGCGTTGGAATTCGCGGCCTCAATGATGCGATCCGTGTTGACCGCGAGGATCTTGTCGGCGAGCTCGACATCGGCCTGCTTGTAAGCGCCCCGGGCCGCGAAGACATGGGTGAGGTAGCCGGCATAGGCGAGGTCGACCCCCTCCTCGAAGCGGTCGTCCCGGCCCTGCGCGAGGTCGGCGGTGGCGTTGCCGATCAGCGAGCCGGCGCAGGCCGCCGCGTCGTCGAGGGGGTTGCTTGCATCCGCCGGGCGCGGCGCGACGAAGGCAAGGCAGGCGGCTGCGGCGAAGGCGATCGCGGCACGGGTGGTCGGTGTCATGTCCAGGCTCTCCTCGGCGGGGCGGGCGGCGTGCCAGCCGGCGAGGGGGTAGTCCGGGCCGCCGCCGCGCGCAAGCCTCAATCGAAGCGTGGCCAGGGGCGCTGGGGGCCGCGCATCGCCTCCCAGGCGCGCGCGGCGCGCAGCACGCCCAGGTCGTCGAAGCGGCGACCGGCGAGCTGCAGGCCGATCGGCATTCCGTCGCGCGTCCACCCCGCGTTGACCGAGATCGCCGGCTGCTCGGACATGTTGAAGGCGACGGTGAAGCCGATGTGCTCGAGCGGTCGCGCCGGGTCGTCCGTTGGGCCGGCGAACTCGGCCGGGAACTGCACGCAGGGCGCCACCGGCGACAGCACGAGGTCGTAGGGCTGGCACGCCCGCACCGCGGCGTCGCGCATCGCCATCATCTGGCTCATGCCGTGGTAGGCGTCCTCGCCGGACAGGTCGGCGCCGCCCTCCGCCCAGCGCAGGATGTAGGGCAGCACCTTCTCGCGCCGCGCCGCGGGCAGCGCGGAGATGTCGGTCCAGCTGCGTAGCCGCCAGAACGCATCGAGCCCGTCGAGCATCCGCCGCGTGACGAAGCTCTCCATCGGCTCGACATGCGCGCCGGCATCCGCGAAGCGCCGCGCGGCGTCGGACACCGCGGCGCGGACCTCCGGCTCGACGGGCAGCCCGAAGCCGGCGTCGAGCCAGAGCCCGACCCGGAGGCCGCGCATGTCGCGCTCGAGGTCCATCCAGTCGATGTCCTGCGGCGGCAGGCTCATCGTGTCGCGCCAGTCCGGTCGCGACAATTCGCGCATCATCAGCGCCGCGTCGCGCACCTCGCGCGTCATCGGGCCGGCGACGCGGCCGTAGTAGGGCGGGTCGATGGGGACGCGGCCGAGACTCGGCTTGAGCCCCGCCACGCCGCACCAGGCCGCGGGCAGGCGGATCGAGCCGCCGATGTCCGTGCCGACATGCAGTGGCCCGTAGCCCGCCGCGGCGGCCGCGCCGGCGCCGGCGGAGCTGCCGCCGGGATTGAGCGCAGGGTTCCACGGGTTGCGCGCCGGCCGGTGGAAGCTGGACAGGCCGGAGGAGAGCATCCCGTAGTCCGGCATCGTGGTCTTGGCGACGATCACCGCGCCGGCCTCGCGCAGCCGCGCCGCGGGTGGCGCGTCCGCGGCCGAAGGCACGAGGTCGCGCGCCGCCGTGCCGAGCGGGACGGGGACGCCCCGTGTCGCGATGTTCTCCTTGATCGTCGCCGGCACGCCCTCGAGGCCGCGCGCCTCCCCGCGCAGCCAGCGCGCCTCGCTCTCGCGCGCCGCGGCGCGGGCGCCGTCCGGATCGAAGGCGTAGAGGGCGCAGAGCGAAGGCTCGGCGCGCTCGATCCTGGCCAGGACGGCGTCGAGCGCCTCCACCGGCGAGAGGCGCCGCGCGGCGAAGGCCGCGAGCAGCTCGACGGCCGGAAGGTCCGCTGGATCGGTCATCCTGCGATTAGCGGCTTGTGGAAGCGGGCCGTCAAGCCGCGCTAAGCTCGGCATGCATTCTGGCAAGGGAGCATGGCGATGGACGATGGTGCGACGAAGCGCGGCGAGGCGGTGGTCGTGCAGCCCGGCGAGGCGCGCAGCTACTGGCAGCCGGTCCCCGCGAACGGCTACAGCGACGTCCACATCACGCCGGAGATGACCGGCTCGCGCACGCTCTCGATGGGGATCCAGACCATCGCGCCCGGCTGCTACATCCGCGAGCACTGGCACGACCAGAACGAGGAACTGCTCCACTTCGTCCAGGGCGAGGGCACCGCCTATGTCGACGGCGTGCCGCATCCGATCCGCCCCGGCACGACGATCTACCTGGGCCCCTGGCGCAAGCACAAGTTCGTCAACGAGGGCACGACGGAGATGAAGATGCTCTGGGTGCTGTCGCCGCCGGGCCTCGAGAACTTCTTCGCGGGCATCGGCCGCCCGCGCAGCCCGGGCGAGCCCGCGCCGGAGCCCTTCGCGCGCCCGGACAACGTCGCCGAGATCGAGCGGCGCACCGTCTTCGCCGGCCTCGACGGGGCGTCGAGCCGCCAGGAGCCGGCCCCCTCCGCGGGGCGCTGACCCCTCGTGCCGGTCCTGAGGCTGCGCGACGGCGCGGGGCTCCACTACGAGACCCACGGCTCCGGGCCGCCGCTGCTCCTCGTCCCCGGGCTGGGCGGCGTCGCCACGTTCTGGCAGCGCCACGTGCCCGCGCTCGCGCGCGACTTCACCGTGGTGCTGCACGACCATCGCGGCTGCGGTCGCAGCGGCCCCTCCGACGTCGCCTACTCGGTCGGCCAGATGGCCGACGACGTGCTGCAGCTGATGGACGCGCTCGGCATCGCGCGGGCCCACCTCGTGGGGCATTCGACGGGCGGCGCCATCGGGCAGACCATCGCCCTCGACGCCCCCGACCGCATCGACAGGCTCGTCCTCAGCGCCACCTGGACCCGGGCCGATGGCTATTTCCGACGGCTCTTCGCGACGCGCGCGCAGGGGATGGAGCGCCTCGGCCGCGGCTACTACGGCCAGCTCGGCAACCTCGTGCTCTACCCGCCATGGTGGCTCTCCCGCCACGCCGACGAGCTCGAGGCGGCCCAGGCCGCCTCGCCCGTGCCGCCGACCGAGGACCGCATCGTCCTCGCCCGCATCGCCGCGATCCTCGCCTTCGACCGCTCGGGGGAGGTGGAGGGCATCCGGCACCGGACCCTGGTGAGCGCGGCGCGCGACGACGCCGTCACCCCGTCCTACTACAGCGAGGAACTCGCCCGCCGGATCCCCGGCGCGCGGCTGTCGCTGATGCCCACGGGCGGGCATTTCTACAACCACTGCTTCCAGGCCGAGTTCGAGCGGCTCGTGGCCGGTTTCCTGCTGGCCTGACCGCTCGTGGTTGGTTAACGAAGCCTTGCCACGGGCCCGGCCGGCCATCGTCGCCGGCGCATCGTCGCCGGAATGCGCTCGGCGCGAAAATATTTCCTGCGTCAGGATCGCGTCCTATCCCCCTGATATCACGACGGGAAATGCCCGCTCCTTCGACGTGGCGTGAACTGCGGCGAAGAAAACAAGACGTATAAACTTTCAAGTAATTTCGTCGCTTCAGGGTGATCCCTCGGAATGGAGGCGGGCGGCGCATTCGGGTGCCGGCCTGGACCCCGAGGGAGAGCGGAATGCTGGATTTCACGGTTGGCGCCTGGCAGCGCGTCGTCATCGCCGCGGTCGCCGAGGAACCGAGGGAGTTCGAGGAACTGCGTGGCCACCTGCGCCGCCTCGGCCACTACCCCAGCCGCTCGGCGATGACCTGCACGGTCGACGGCCTCGTTC
>CANMWW010000273.1 GCA_947500965.1 Alphaproteobacteria bacterium | reverse complement strand
GCTACATCGTGCGCAAGGGCAACCGCACGATCTACCCGTCGCGCGACATGTCGGTGCTGGTGAAGGTCACCGGCGAGAGCGGCATGGTCGGCTGGGGGGAGACCTACGGCATCGTCGCTCCCGGCGCGGTCACCTCGATCATCGACGACGTGCTGGGACCCGTGATCCTAGGCCGCGACCCGGCGGACGCGGCGACGATCCACGAGGACCTCTACGACCTGATGCGCGTGCGCGGCTTCTGGGGCGGCTACTACGTCGACGCGCTCGCCGGCGTCGACATCGCGCTCTGGGACCTCTACGGCAAGCGCGCCGGGCTGCCGCTGAGCGCGCTGCTCGGCGGGCGGCGGCACGAGACGATCCCCGCCTATGTCTCCGGCCTGCCGAAGGCGACGCTGCGCGAGCGCTGCGACCTCGCGGTCGAATGGACGCGCAAGGGCTTCCGCGGGATCAAGTTCGCGGCCGCGATGTCCGACGACGGGGTGGCGCGCGAGATGGCCGCGCTGCGCGAGGCGGTCGGCCCCGAGGTCGACCTGATGGTCGACCTGCACTGGAAATACGGGGCCGCCGAGGCGATCCGCCTGATCCGGCGGCTCGAGGCACACGACCTCTACTTCGCGGAGGCGCCCTGCGCGCCGGAGGACCTCGAGGGCCAGGCCCGCGTCGCCGCCGCGATCGGCACGCCGCTGGCGCTGGGCGAGGAACTGCGCACGGTCTTCGAGTACCGGCCGCGCTTCGAGGCCCGCGCGATGTCGATCATCCAGCCCGAGATGGGCCATACCGGCGTGACCGAGTTCCACCGCATCGGCGCGATGGCGCATGCCTTCCACGTCGACACGATCCCGCACGCGACGATCGGCTGCGGCATCTTCATGGCGGCGAGCCTGCAGGCGGCATCGACGCTGCAGCGCCTGCCCTACCACGAGTACCAGCACTCGATCTTCGACCGGAACCTGGCCCTCGCGCGCGGCGACATGGCCTGCGCGCAGGGCTTCTACACGGTGCCGACCGGCGCCGGCATCGGCGCGGAGCCGGCCGACGCGGTCTTCGAGCATGTCGTGCGGTGACGCGCCGCCGACCAGGGGGGAGGACAGCATGACGGACATCACGCGCCGCGCAGCCGCGGCAGGACTTGCCATCGCCATCGGCCTCGGGGCTACCGCCGGCGCGCAGGCGCAGGCGCAGGTGACGCTCGACTTCCCGAGCTGGCAGGCCGAGGAGCCCGGCGTCTCCACGTGGTGGAAGGCGCTGATCGCCGAGTTCGAGCGCGAGAACCCCGGCACGAAGGTGAATTTCTACTCCATCCCCTTCGCCCAGTACGTGCAGCAGCTGACGGTGCGCTTCGCGGCGGGCAACCCGCCGGACATCGTCCACCTGCCGACGCGCAACTTCGCGGCCTTCGCCTCGCAGGGCTGGCTCGCGCCGCTCGACGACCGGCTCAGGGAGACCGACATCGCCGCGACCTGGTCGCCGCTGCAGTCGGACATGGCCTGGGACGGCCGCACCCGCGGCGTCCTGCTGATGGGCTATGGCAGCCTGCTCTACTACAACGAGAAGCTCCTTAAGGACGCTGGCCTTTCCGTGCCGACGACGCCCGCGCAATGGCTCGAGGCGATCGAGAAGACGACCAGGCGCGACCAGGGCGTCTTCGGCCTCGTCGCGACCTCGATCGAGCACCCGAACCTGGTGGTCGAGGCCGGCACCTGGGTGATGGGGCAGGGCCTCGACTGGGTGCGCGGCGGCAAGTACGCCTTCACCGACCCGAAGGTCGTCGCCGCGATCGACGAGTATCGCCGCTCGATGCGCTCCGCGCCCCCGGGCACCAACTCGACCACGGCGCGCCAGCTCTTCCTCGACGGCAAGGCGACGTTCCTGCGCGACGGCCCGTGGATCTGGGCCTTCGTGGCCAAGGCGCCGGACGCCACGCGCGACTCGCTCAAGGTCGCGCGCGTCCCCTTCCCGACCGTGACCGGCGGCACGTCCAACAGCCTGCACATCGCCACGGCGACGCCGAGGGAGAAGCAGGACCTCGCGTGGAAGCTGATGCGCCTCGCCGCCTCGCCGCGCTTCCAGGGCGAGTACACGGTGCTCTCCGGCGCGCCCGCCGCGCGCAAGGGCTCGCTGCCCGCCGACGCGGCGCAGAAGCTGCCGCACCTGCAGCTGGTGATGGATTCCGCGGCCACCGCGGTTTCGGTGTTCCCGACGCATCCCGCGCTCCAGCAGGGCTACAACGAGTTCGCGAGCATCTTCGGGCGCGCGATGCTCCGCCTGCAGTCGACGCAGGAGCCGACGGACCGCGTCCTCGCCACGCTGCAGCGCGAGCTCGAGCACGCGGTCCCGCTCGACTGAGCGGCGACGACGGGGCGGTGGCGCGCATGCCGAGGATCCGGCGCGAGAGCTGCATCGCCTACGCGCTGCTCGCCCCCGCCTTCCTGCTGGTCGCGGGGCTGGTCGTCTATCCGCTCTGGACGGTCGCGGCGACCAGCCTGCGCATCGGCCGCTCGATGAACATCGCGCGGCTCGACCAGCTGCCCCTCGGCTTCGCCAACTACGCGCGCGCGCTCGGCGACGAGGTCTTCTGGGACGCCGCGCTGCGCACGGGGCTCTATGCGGTCGGCAGCGTCGGCCCTGCCTTCGCCATCGGCCTCGGCCTCGCGCTGCTGCTCGACCGCGACTTCCCGGGCCGCAACGCCCTGCGCAGCCTCATGCTGCTGCCCTGGGCGGTGCCGGGCGTGGTCGCAGCCCTCGCCTTCCTGTGGATGTTCGACGCCTCCTACGGCGTCGCGAACGCGCTGCTGCGCCGCGCGGGCTGGACCGGCGGCGACATCGCCTGGTTCACCGACGCGACCACGGCGCCCTGGGCGGTGCTGCTGCCCGCGATCTGGAAATGCTTCCCGTTCTTCGTGCTCACCCTGCTGGCCGCGCTCCAGTCGATCCCCGCGGCGCTGCACGAGGCCGCCCAGGTCGACGGCGCCAGCGCCGCGCAGCGCTTCAGGCACGTCACATGGCCTGGCATACGCGGCGCGGCCATGCTCGCGATCGTGCTGCAGGCGCTCTGGGTGGTGAAGGACTTCGACCTCGTCTTCGCCACCACCGGCGGCGGGCCGTCGCGCGCCACGCAGACTCTGGCGCTGCTGATCTACGAGGAGGCGTTCCAGTTCTTCCGCTTCGGGCAGGCGGCGGCGATCGGCGTCCTCCTCCTCGTCGCGTGCGCCGCCCTCTCCTGGCTCTCGATGCGCAGGGACGACCATGCGACGCGCTGATCCCTGGCGCTGGGTCGCGCTCGCCGCGGCGATCGCCTGCGCCATCGTCGTGCTGTTCCCGCTCTACTGGATCGCGATGACGTCGCTGCTGCCGACCTCCGTGGTCCTGTCGCGCGACCCGCCGCTGCTGCCGGACCCCGCGCTGCTCGACGCATCGGCCTACGCCGGCGTCCTCGTGCGCAAGCCGCTGCTGCGCTGGATCGGCAACTCGATGGCGGTGACGCTCGGCACGCTCGCGCTGACGATGACCGCGGCCGCGCTGGCCGGCTACAGCCTGTCGCGCTTCCGCACCGCCGCGCAGCGCGCGATGGGCTTCGCGCTGCTGGCGAGCAAGATGATGCCCGCCGCGCTCGTGGTCATCCCGTTCTTCGTGATGTTCACGCGCGCCGGACTGGTCGGGACCAGGCTCGGCCTCGTGCTCGCGAACAGCGCGGCGGCGGTACCCTTCGCGACATGGCTGCTCAAGGGCTTCTTCGACGCGATCCCGCGCGAGCTCGACGAGGCCGCGCGCATCGATGGCTGCACCGAGATCGGCGCCTTCCTGCGCGTGGTCCTGCCGCTCGCCGCGCCCGGCCTCTCGGCGGGCGCGGCCTATGTCGCCATCGTGACGTGGTCGGACCTCGTCTTCGCGCGCACCCTCACCAGCAAGCCCGACGACTGGCTGGTGACGGTCGGCCTGCAGTCCTTCACCGGGGAATACCTCGTCGACTGGGCGAGCCTCATGGCCGCGGCGACGATCTCCGTCGTGCCGATGCTCCTGCTCTTCGTGCTGATCCAGCCCTTCCTCATGCGAGGACTGACCCAGGGCTCGATGGCAAACTGACCGCCTCCGGTCCACGCCCGACGCCGGGCGGCCGCACGACGCGCAGCCCCGAGGCCTGGATGGCCTCGTGGTTGCCATGGATCCAGGTGAACATCCTCGAGACGTCGGAGCCCAGGGGCGTCGACGCGTCGCCGAAGAGCCGCCCCGGCACGTCGCAGCCCAGCGCCTGGCGCGACAGCTCGACGCGCAGGCCGTCGTCCCCGGCGATGCGCAGCGCGGCGGCGGCATAGGCCCCGGCGTCCTGCGTGCAGAGCCAGCCGGGCATGCCCGCGATCCGCAGCATGGTGGCGTCGGTGCGCGCATGGGGCTGCGCCCCTGCCATCGCGACCACGGGCAGCCCCTGCGACAGCGAATCGAT
>CANMWW010000272.1 GCA_947500965.1 Alphaproteobacteria bacterium | reverse complement strand
GCCACCCGACGATCGTCGCGCCGACCATCCCCTACGGGATGTCGGAGCACCACATGTCGCTCTCGGGCACCATCACCCTCGACTACGCGACGATGGCGGCCGTGCTCGGCTGCTGCTGCGAGTCGATGGTCCGCCACGGCTTCCGCCGCATCTTCGTGCTCAACGGGCATGGCGGGAACACCGACGGCGTCTACACCTTCATCACCGAGTTCACGGTCAAGCACCGCGTGCCCATCGCCGGCGGCACCTACTGGAACATCGCCCAGAAGGAGATCGCCGCGATCCTCGAGAAGCAGCAGTACCTGCTGCATGCCTGCGAGGCGGAGACCGCCATGATGCTCGCGCTGACGCCCGAGCTCATCGACCGCGACGAGCTCGCGCAGATGCACGGCCCCTACATCCCGGGCCTGTCCGCGATCGCCGGCGTCAACCACGGCGTCTATCGCTGGCGCCAGCTCTCCAGCCGCTCGCCCATCGGCGTGATCGGCGAGGCCGGCGCCGCGACGCCCGAGAAGGGCGTGCGCCTTCTCGACGCCATCTCCGACGCCGTCGCCGCCGCGCTCCTCGACGAGCGCGTGTGGACGGAGCCGATGTGACGCCTCAGCCGGCGTAGAACCGGCGCACGGCCTCGACGCAGAGCGGCGGGCTCGACAGCACGGGCACCGTCGCCTGCGAGCCGAGCGGCTCGGCGAGATGCGCGAGCGAGGCCTGCGCGAGCACGAGCACGTCGTTGCGGGCGGCCACGGCAAGCGCCGCCTCCCCCACGAGCCGGTCGTGCTCGTCGCGGCGGCCGGCCTGCAGCGCGTCGAAGGCGCCGGGGACCAGCATCGCCTCCACCTCGACGCGCTTGCCCGCCTTGGCGGCATGCGCGCGCACGAGCGCCTCGCTCGGCCCCTTGGTGCTGCTCGTCGTGCACACGATGCCGATCCGCGATCCCGCCTCGACCGCGCGCGCGGCCATCGGGTCGTCGATCTTCATGATGGGCACGCCCACGACCTGCCGCGCGACGTCGATCGCGGGAGAGGTCGAGGAGCAGGTGAAGACGACCAGCCCGGCGCCGGAATCCGCCGCCTGGGTCGCGAGGGAGACGACGCGCCGCACGATCGCCGGCGTCTCGCCCTCGCGCATCAGGTCGCGCAGCAGGCTCTCGTCGAGCATGTGGACGACGTCGACGGAGGCGGGTACCGCGCCGGCCAGCAGGCCCTTGAAGCGCTCGACCAGCATCCCGACGGTGTGGAGGACGGCGAGGCGGCGCATCACTCCCAGCCCTCCGCCGGCGCGACGGGGCGCTGCCTGCCGCCCTTGTAGACGAATTCCCTGCCCGGCGCGGTCGGCACGCTCTGGACGGTGCAGCCCGCATAGGCGCCGGCCTCGTCGTGGAACTGGCGGCGATGGACCTCCAGCGACTGCCAGCGCAGCCCGGCCTGGTGGTAGTGGAACTGCACGGCGCGGCGGCGCAGCCCCGAGCGGTTCGGCGCGGTGTAGTGGTGCAGCAGCGAGTGGAAGACGAGCGCGTCGCCCGGCTCGAGCTCGACCGCGACGCGGTCGTCGAGGCGCACGAGGTCGGCGCGGATCTCGCACTGGTTCATGTCGGCATGCGGCAGGTGGATGGCCGGGCCGTCGAGATGCGAGCCCGGGATGACCTCCATGCAGCCATTCTCGCTTCTGGCGGGGTCGAGCGCGATCCAGACCCCGACGATCAGGCCCGGGTCGCTGACGCGGAAATAGGCCGCGTCCTGGTGCCAGGGCTTCGCGCCGCCGATGCGCGGCGGCTTCACCAGCGCCATGTCCTGGAACAGGAAGCGCCCCTCGCCGAGGAGCTGGTCCAGCGCGCGATGCAGCCGCGGCGCCATGGCGGCGGAGCGCAGGGCCTCGGAGTCCTCGACGAACCAGGCGAACTTGCGGATGTGGTCCTGGCGCTCCTCGGGCCGGAGCCGGGCGGCGTCGACGCCGGCCTCCAGCGCGATCTCGGTCGAGCGCGACGGGATCGCGCCGCTCGCGAGGCCAGTGATGGCGTCGATGCTGGCGGCAACGAGCCGCGGGCCGATCGCGCCCTTGAGCACCGTGTATCCGTCGCGCCGATAGGCCGCGACCTGGTCCGCGTCGAGCGGTCCGCGCGCGCTGCTGTCCAGTCCGTCCATCCCCCGCCCCTCCATGGCGTGCGCGAAGGATAGCGCCGCCGCTGGCCGTTGGCATCCGCCATCCCCTTCCGCGATGGCCAGGATTGGTGTGTGATCCCCGTCGGGGAAGACGGGGGACGGGCAGGACGATGCGGATCGCCTTTCCGGAGAAGGGCCGCGCGGCCGAGGACTTGCTGCGCGAGATGGAGGGGATGAAGGCGGGCGACGCGGACTGGAGGTCCGGCCGCGTGCCGCTCTACGTCTTCGGCGCCACGCCCGAGGTGGAGGCGATCGGCAAGGCCGCCTTCAACGCCTTCTTCACGGAGAACGCGCTCGGCGCGAGGCGCGCCTTCGCCAGCCTGCGGCGCATGGAGGACGAGGTCGTCGCCATGGCGCTCGACCTCTTCGCGCGCCGGAAGGCGCCACGGGCTGCATGACGACGGGCGGGACGGAGAGCATCGTCCTCGCCGTGCAGGCCTCCCGAGTCCACGAGCGCGCGCGACGCTCCATGCCCGGCCTGACGCAGCGGCCGCGCGGCATCCACCGCATGATGTCGCTGCTCCACGAACCCGCCATGCCCGTCTATCTCTCCGACCTCGCGGCCTGCGACGCCGCGGTCCGGGACGCGGGCGGCGCCGCGTCCTCGCGCAGCGCGACCTACTGACAGCCATGGCTATCCGGCGACGCCGCGCGGCATGACGGCGGGCGGGTTCTGCGCCATGCTGCGCGTGGCCGTCATCCCATGGAGGCAAGAGTGATCGCACGCCGCCTGTTCGTCGCCTCCGCGCTGCCGCTGCTCGCGGGGCTCTCGCTGCGTCCGGGCGTCGCCGCGGCGCAGCAGCAGCAGCCCGGCCGCGTCACCGCGCGGTCCTTCGACCCCGTCGCCGCCGGCGCGACGATCGAGGTCTCGCCTCTCGACGACCGGCAGGAGAACCAGCGCCTCGCCGCGGAGTTCCGCCGCCGCCTCGCCGCGGCGGGATACCGCATGGGCGACGGCAGCGCCCCGCTGCGCCTGAGCTTCGACAGCGAGGTGAGGCCGGTGGGCGGCAGCTCGCCGCAGCGCCGCGACGGCCTCGACCGCGGGCCGGGCAGCCTGCCTGGAGGCAGCGACCCGACGCCCGACCGCCCCGTTCGCAGGGGAGAGGACCAGGCCCGCGCCGGGCAGCCGAGCGGCCTGCGCTACGTCATAAACGCGCAGCTCGACGAACGAGCGGCGGGCAAGCGCGTTTGGCAGGGCAATGTCCGCTACGACGACGTCGAGGGCGACCGCACGCGAATGCTGCTGCGGCTGGTGCCGAGGCTGACCGGCGTGTTCGGGCGCACCGAGAGAGGCCGCGGCTTCGCGCTGGAGTGACACCGCGGCGGAAAGGGCCCTGATGGCGCCGAAGACCAAGCACGCTCCCTGGTTCATCGCCGCCGTCCTGCTCCTCGCCTTCGCCGTCCAGTTCCTGCTGGTGCAGGGGCGCCCGGTCGAGCACATCGCCTACAGCGAATTCCTCGCGAAGCTGCGCGAGGGCCAGGTCGAGTCGGTCGCCGTCTCGCGCAACTTCGTGCAGGGCAGCTACAGGGTGCCAGGCCCCGCCGGCCATGTGCGCTTCCACGCCGGCCGGGTCGACCCCGGCCTCGCCGAGGAGCTCGGGCGCGCGGGCGTGCGCTTCGAGAGCACGCAGGAGGGTTCCTTCCTCTCCGACCTGCTGTCGTGGATCGCGCCCTCCCTCGCCTTCCTCGCGATCTGGCTGTTCGTGATCCCGCGCCTCGGCGGCGGCGGCGGCGGTGGCGGTGGCCTTGGCGGCGGCCTGATGTCGATCGGGCGGAGCCGCGCGCGCACGCATCTCGAGGCGGATACCGGCGTCACCTTCGCGGACGTCGCGGGCGTCGACGAGGCGAAGGAGGAACTGGCCGAGATCGTGGCCTTCCTGAAGGACCCCGTGCGCTACGGACGGCTCGGCGCGCGCATCCCGCGCGGGATCCTGCTGGTCGGCCCGCCGGGGACGGGCAAGACGCTGCTCGCCCGCGCGCTCGCGGGCGAGGCCGGCGTGCCCTTCTTCTCGATCAACGGCTCGGAGTTCGTCGAGCTCTTCGTCGGCGTCGGCGCGGCGCGCGTGCGCGACCTCTTCGAGCGCGCGCGCCAGCACGCGCCGGCCATCGTCTTCATCGACGAGCTGGACGCGCTGGGCCGCGCGCGCGGCATGGCCGGCGGCCTCGGCGGCCACGACGAGAAGGAGCAGACGCTCAACCAGCTGCTCTCCGAGCTCGACGGCTTCGACACCTCCGCGGGCGTCGTGCTGCTCGCTGCGACCAATCGCCCGGAGATCCTCGAT
>CANMWW010000271.1 GCA_947500965.1 Alphaproteobacteria bacterium | reverse complement strand
CTACGCGGCGGGCGTCGACTACAAGGCCGGCGACCTGCGCGGCGCGCTCGCCGCGGCCACGCCCGAAGGCATCGACGTCTATTTCGACAACACGGCGGGGCCGATCTTCGACGCCGTGATGGAGCGCATCAACCTGCGCGCGCGCATCGTGCAGTGCGGGACGATCGACACCTACAACCGCCCCGGGCAGCCCGACACCGGCCTCCGCCACCACCGCCACATGCTGGTGAAGCGCGCGCGCTGGCAGGGCTTCCTCTACACCGACGTCGCGCATCGCGCGGAGGAGGGGCTGGCGCGGCTCTCGGCGTGGCTGCGGGAGGGCCGGCTGCGCTACCGCGAGGACGTGAGCGAGGGCATCGAGGCGATGCCGGGCGCCTTCCTGCGCGTGCTTTCGGGGGCCAACCTCGGCAAGCAGCTGGTGCGCGTGTCCCCGGAGCCGGCATGAGGGCGGTCGCGCGCGTCGTGCGCATCCTGCGCAGCTTCTCCGCGCGGGAGCCAAGCCGCAGCCTGTCCGGCATCGCCGAGGCGGCCGGTCTCGACCTCGGCACGACGCGGCGCATCCTCGCGTCGCTCTGCGACGAGGGCCTCGTCGTGCGCGACGCGCGCACCCGGCTGTACCGGCTCGACCTCGGCCTGCTCGAGCTCGCGGGATCGGTCACGGAGGGCGGGGACCTTCGCACCCGCGCCCAGGCCGCCGTCGACCGCATCGCGGCGGAGACCGGGAACACGGCGTTCTTCGGCGTGCGCCGTGGCCGAGAGGTGCTCTGCCTCGCGCGCGCGGAGGGCAGCGCCGTGGTCCTCGTGCGCTGGTGGACGCTTGGCGGTCGCATGCCGATGCATTGCGGGGCGGCGCCCAGGGCGATCCTCGCGCACCTTCCAGCGAAGGACGCCGATGGGGTCCTGGCCGGGACGCTGGAGCGCTTCACGCCGCGCAGCGAGGTCGACCCGGCGGCGATCCGCAGGGAGCTCGCGCGCATCAGGCGCCGCGGCTTCGCGCTCGCGTCGGACGACGTCGTGCTCGGCGTCTCGGGCGTCGCGGTCCCGGTCTTCGGCCGCAATGGCGCCCTGCTCGGCTCGCTCGCGGTCGCCTGCCTCACCGCGCAGCTCGCGCCGGCGTCCCGCGACGCGATCGTCGGGGCGCTGGGGCGCGAGGCCGCCTCGCTCGGCGCGGAGCCGTGACGCGACTGTCACCTGGTGACAGTCCCGGCGCTGTTTGACCACCCCCTGCTTTGTGCCATCCTCGCGGGCGATCCGGCGGAGTCCTCGCCGCGTTCCGTGCCGCGTGGCCCGGGAGGCGGGTTCGCGCCGGTCGCCGCGACCCGTTTCCCCGATCCCCGAACTGGAGGCGACACATGAAGATTGCAGGCATTCCCCGCAGGACGAGCCTGGCCGCTGCCGCAGCCGCGGTCGTGGCCGCCGGCCTGCTCCACGTCTCGCCCGCCGCGGCGCAGGACAAGGTGTCGTTCCAGCTCGACTGGATCCCGACTGGCGAATACGCGATCTACTACAGCGCGCTCGACAACGGCTTCTTCCGCGAGCAGCGCCTCGACGTGACGATCAACAGGGGCCAGGGCTCGGGAGACACGATCCGCAAGGTCGCGGCCGGGACGGTCGAGTTCGGCGTCGCCGACATCGCGACGGTGATGACCGCGCGCCAGCGCAGCGCCGACAGCAAGGTCAAGTCGGTGATGCCGGTCTACACCAAGCCGCCGCATTCGCTCTTCGTCATCAAGGGCTCGGGCGTCGCCAGCTTCAAGGACCTCGAGGGCAAGCGCGTCGGCACGACGCCGGGCAACAGCCACCAGATCTACCTGCCGTTCCTCACGGCCGCGAGCAGCTTCGATCCGGCGAAGATCAACTGGGTCACGACCGACCCGGGCGCGATGGGCGCGATGCTGATCAACGGCCAGCTCGACGCGGCGCCGTTCTTCCAGACGCACCAGTACTTCCAGAACAAGCAGGCGCAGAAGAACGGGCGCGAGATCGTCGCGATCCCCTACGCGAACTTCGGCCTCGACGCCTACGCCTCGACGATCATCGCCTCGGACGCGATGATCGAGCGCAACCCGGACCTCGTGCGCCGCTTCCTCGCGGCGCTGCAGAAGTCGTTCCTCTGGGCGAAGGCGAACCCCGAGGCGGCCGCGCGGCTGCACAACAAGCACCATCCGCAGATCGACGTCGACGACGCCCTCGGCTCGCTGCGCATCGGCCTGACCTTCGTCTTCAACGACGTCACCGATCGCGACGGCCTCGGCCAGTTCTCCGACTCCCGCCTGCGGCAGACCTACGACCTGGTCGCGAAGACCCAGCAGCTCGACCCGGCGCTCGATCCCAAGGGCTTCGTCGACGGCCGCTTCGCGCCCAAGTCGGGCTCGTGACGAGGGACGGGGCGCGCGCGACTTGATCCGCCTCCAGGGCATCTCGCAGGTCTTCCGGTCGAGGGACGGCGCGCGCGTCGCCGCCCTCGACGACGTCGACCTGTCGGTCGCCAGCGAGCAGTTCGCCTGCATCGTCGGCCCGTCGGGTTGCGGGAAGTCCACGCTGCTGCGGCTGGTGGCCGGGCTGATCGCGCCGACGCGCGGGACGATCGAGGTCGGCGGCCGGCGCGTCGACGGGCCCCGCGAGGACGTCGGCATCGTGTTCCAGAAGCCGACGCTCTTCCCCTGGGCGTCGGTCCTCGAGAACGTGCTGATGCCCCTCAAGCTGATGGGGCGCCCGACCGCGTCGCACCGCCAGCGCGCGATGGACCTCCTCGAGATGGTCGGGCTGGGCGGCTTCGAGACCAGGCTGCCCGGCGAGCTGTCGGGTGGCATGCAGCAGCGCGCGGCCATATGCCGGGCGCTCATCCACGACCCGCCGATCCTGCTGATGGACGAGCCCTTCGGCGCCCTCGACGCGCTGACGCGCGAGGAGATGACGCTCGAGCTGCTCAGCATCTGGCAGGAGCGCAGGAAGACGATCGTCTTCGTGACCCACTCGATCACGGAGGCCGTGCTCCTGGCCGACAAGGTCGTCGTCATGTCGGCCCGGCCCGGGCGCATCGTGAGCGACCTCGACGTCGCGCTGCCCCGGCCGCGCTCCTTCGCGCAGGAGGGCCTGCCCGAGTTCCAGGCCGTGGCGGCGTCCGTGCGCGCGTCGATCTTCAGCCGTCGCAAGGGTGGCGCCGATGCGCGCTGACGACGTGGACGACGACGATGACCTGCCCGATCGCCGCGCGACGCTGGCGCGCCTCGCCCGCGCCTCGGTGCCCTGGATCAGCATCGGCGTGCTGCTGCTCGCGTGGGAGCTCTGCGTGCGCGGCTTCCGGATCCCGGACTACCTCCTGCCGGCCCCGTCGGAGGTCTGGAGCCAGACCTGGGCGCTGAAGGCGGCCGTCGCCGGCCACACGCTGGCGACGCTCAAGACCATCGCCTTCGGCTTCGGGCTCGCGGTCGCGATCAGCCTGCCCCTCGCCGTGCTGGTGACCTCCTCCCCGGCGGTGGCGGCGACCGTCTACCCGGTGCTCGTCCTCGTCCAGTCCGTGCCGAAGGTCGCGCTCGCGCCCGTGCTCGTGGTGGCGCTGGGCGCCAACGAGATGCCGCGCATCGTCGTGACCTTCCTCGTCTGCTTCTTCCCGCTCGTGATCTCGGTCGCGGCGGGCCTGCTCTCGGTGCCGTCGGAGTACATCGAGCTCTGCCGCTCCTGCCGCGCCTCGCGCTGGCGCGAGCTGGTGCGCGTGCGCATGCCCTGCGCCGTGCCTTTCCTGTTCAGCGGCCTGAAGGTCGCGATCACGCTCTCGGTCGTCGGGGCCGTGGTGGGCGAATTCGTGGCCGCGGACGAGGGGCTCGGCTACCTGATCCAGTCCTCGACCGCGTTCTTCAAGACGCCGCTCGCCTTCGGCGCGATCGTGATCCTCGCGCTCATCGGCATCGTGCTGTTCCAGGCCGTGGTGGCGATCGAGCGCGCCTTCTTCCCGTGGTCCGTCTCGGACGAACGCTTCCGCGACTGACCCGCCGGCATCCACTCCAATCCATCGCGAGGCTAGGCATGACGACGACGTACCTGAGCGCAGACTGGGTGATCCCGATGGCGGGGAGCGAGTTCGCGATCGCCGATGGCGCCGTGGTGATCGAGGGCGACCGGATCGCCGCGGTGGGTGCCGCGAAGGACCTCGCCAGCCGCAGGGAGGCGGCGGACCGCGTGGTCGCGTTGCCCGGCCACGCGATCCTGCCGGGCCTGGTGAACACGCACACGCATGTCGCCGGCGCGATCACCAAGGCGATGACCGAGGATGTCTCGGGCTATGGCGGCGCCTTCAAGGTCGCGCTGCCCCTGCACGAGCACTACGTGCGCAAGGAGGACGTGTACCTGCCGGGCCTCCTCCATGCCGTCGAGATGATCCGCACGGGCACGACGACGATCAACGAATGCTGGTGGCACCAGCCGGAGTCCGCGAAGGTGATCCGCGATTCCGGCCT
>CANMWW010000270.1 GCA_947500965.1 Alphaproteobacteria bacterium | reverse complement strand
TCTCGTCGATGTCGCCCGAGGCGAGGCGGCCGAAGCGCGGCAGGACGATCCGCGCGCTGGCCTCCTCCATCAGGGCGTCGACGTCCTCGTGGGGCATGCGCATGGCGATGGAGTACAGCCGAAACGCCCGCGCGTGAAGCCGCTTGGAGAGGCGGGCGCGATCTGGTCTCCTGTCCCGGAAATCCCGGGGAGGGGAACATGATCGAGGATCCGCCGCTGCTCACCGTGCGCAGGCGCTTCGCGCGCCCGACCCGCGCGCAGCTCGACGCCTTCGCGGGCGTGCCCACGGGCTTCGTCGCCGACGCGATGAACGGAAGGGGCGCGCTCGACGCGCGCATCAAGCCCATCGGTCGCACGCCGGCGTCGTTCCATGGCGTCGCGATCACCTGCCACGCCGGCCCGGCCGACAACCTCGCCCTGTTCGGCGCGCTCGCCTATGGCGAGCCCGGCGACGTCATGGTCTGCGCCACCGACGGCTTCGCCGAGACGGCCGTGACCGGCGACCTGCTGCTCGGCATGGCGCGCAACCGCGGCCTGGCCGGCTTCGTCACCGATGGCATGGTGCGCGACGTGCCGGGCATCGAGGCCGTCGGGCTGCCATGCTTCGCGGCGGGCGTCACGCCGAACTCGCCCGTGCGCAACGGGCCCGGCACGGTGGGGATGCCCGTGGTGGTGGGCGGCGTCGCGGTCGGCCCCGGGGACGTCGTCGTCGGCGACGGGGACGGGATCGTCGTCGTGCCCTTCGCGTCGATCGACGCGGTGGTCGAGCGGCTCGTGGCGGTCAAGGCGGCGGAGGCGGCGCTCGACGCCAAGGTGCGTGGCGGGCTGCAGCTGCCCGACTTCATCCGCTCGATGATCGACGCGGGCCGGTTCCGCGAGGTCGGCTGAGCCGCCTCACTCCAGCGTGAAGCCGCGCGCGCGCGAGGAGCGGCCGATCTCGTCGACGAGCAGGCGCGCGATCTGGTCGAAGATGGCCGCCTCGTCGTTGGCCGGGGCGAGGTAGCTCGCCTCCCCCGACCAGAAGCGGCGGCCGCTTGCGGCCTCGTCGAGGGTCATGGAGATGGCGAACTTCACGCGCCCGCGCGTGTCCGCGACGCCGCGATGCAGGCGCTGCGGCACGCGCTCGACCTCGGTGTCGAAGTTCAGGGCCAGCGGCGCGCCCGTGGCCTGGTAGCGCCGGCCGGCCTGTCGCAGCGCGTCGCCGAGCCGGCGCAGGATGCGCAGGTTCTCCGGGCGGTCGTCGAGTGCGCGCGGCGAGATCGCGAGTCCCTCGGGCACGGGCGCGTGGACGGAACCGTGGACGACGCCCCATTCCACGCCCGGGCCGCGCGCGAGCGCCGTCGCCGGCGCGAGAGCGAGCGGCAGGGCGAGCACCAGCCTGCGGCCAGGGTCACTCCGCCGGCGCGTGGCCATGGCCCCGGCCGCCACGGCCATGGTCGCTCTCCATCTGCGACAGCCGCTGCGCGATCGCGTTGATCGGCTTGGTGAAGGGGGCGAGCAGCAGGTAGAGGGCCGGGATCACGAACACCGTCAGCACCGTGGCGAAGGACACGCCGCCGATGATGACCCACCCGATGGCCTCGCGGCTCTCCGCGCCGGCACCCTTCGCGAAGGCGAGCGGGATGGCGCCGCAGATCGTCGCGATGGACGTCATGAGGATCGGGCGCAGCCGCGCGACCGAGGCCTCGAGGACCGCGTCGCGGACGCTGCGGCCCTCGTCGCGCAACTGGTTCGCGAACTCGACGATCAGGATGCCGTTCTTCGTCATCAGCCCGACGAGCAGGATCATGCCGATCTGGCTGTAGACGTTGAGGCTGATCCCCGTGAGGAAGAGCGCGCCGAGGCCGCCGGTCACGGCGAGCGGCACGGCGAGCATGATCACGAGCGGGTGGATCCAGCTCTCGAACTGGCCGGCGAGCACGAGGAAGACCACGACGAGCGCGAGGCCGAAGGTGATCATCAGCGAGCTGGAGCTCTCCTTGAACTCGCGGCTCTGGCCCTGGTAGCTGATGCGCACCTCGGGCGGCAGGTCCTCGCGCACGAAGCGCTCCAGCGTCGAGAGGCCCTCGGCGATGGTGAAGCCCGGCGCCAGCTGCGAGCGGATCGTGATCGAGCGCAGGCGGTCGACCCGGTTCAGCTCCTGCGGGCCGGCGGCCTCGACCAGCTGCACGACGTTGGAGAGCGGGATGAGCTCCCGCGTGGTCTGCGAGCGCACGAAGATCGAGGCGAGGTCGGACGGCGTCGCGCGGTCCTCGGCGCGGGCCTGCATGATGACCTTGTACTCCTCGCCGCGGTCCACGTAGGTGTTCACCTCGCGCGAGCCGAACATCGTCTCGAGCGTCTTGCCGATCTCCTCGATCGACACCCCGAGGTCGGCCGCCTTCGAGCGGTCGATGCGCACCCGCAGCTCGGGCTTGTTCTCCTTGTAGTTGGAGTCCGGGTTCACGAAGCGGGGATCGCTGCGCACGCGGTCGAGCAGGCGGTCGCGCCAGCCGCGCAGCGTCTCGTAGTCGCTGCCGCCGATGACGAACAGGATCGGGCTGGGGTCGCCGCGCTGCCCGAGCGTGCCCGGGCTGTTGACGCGCGCGAAGGCGCCGGGGATGGCCGCGATCTTGGGCGCGACCTCGCGCATCATGTCCTGCTGCTTGCGCTCGCGCTGGTCCCATGGCTTGAGGCGCACGAAGACGTTGGCGACGTTGACCGGCGCCGGGCGGGCGAAGCTGGGCGCCAGGTTGGCCATGACGGCCTCGACGTTGCCCTCCTCGACGAGCGGCCGGAGCGTCTGCTCGATCTTGACCACCTGCTCGCGGGTGAAGCCGAGCGAGGCGCCCTCGGGCGTGAAGACCTGGATCCACATCGCGCCGCGGTCCTCGGGCGGGGTGAGTTCCTTGGGCAGGGTGACGAAGAGCACGTAGGCCAGCGAGGAGATGGCGACGGCCACGGCGATGATCACGGCCGGCATGCCGAGCGTGGCGCGCAGCAGCCAGCGGTACCCCGCGTTCATGGCGACGAAGATCGGCTCGGTCACGCGGTAGAGGAGGCCCTCGCCCTCGTGCGACTTGAGGAACTTCGAGCACATCATCGGCGACAGCGTGAGCGCGACCAGGCCGGAGAAGACGACCGAGGCCGCGAGCGCGATACCGAACTCCGTGAACAGGCGGCCGATGTTGCCCTCCATGAAGGAGATCGGCACGAAGACCGCGATCAGCGTCAGCGTCGTGGAGATGACGGCGAAGGCGATCTGGCGCGAGCCGCGCAGGGCGGCGAGCAGGGGCGGCTCGCCCAGCTCGACGCGGCGGTGGATGTTCTCCAGCACCACGATGGCGTCGTCGACGACGATGCCGATCGCGAGCACGAGGGCGAGCAGCGTCAGCACGTTGAGCGAGAAGCCCATCGCCGCCATCACGGTGAACGAGCCGATGATCGACACCGGGATCGCGACGGTCGGGATGATGGTGGCGCGGACCGAGCGCAGGAAGAAGAAGATCACGCCGATGACGAGCAGCACGCCGATCCCGAGCGCGTGGAAGACCTCGTAGATCGACTGCTTGATGAACATCGATTCGTCGTAGCTGACGATGTAGCTCACGCCCTCGGGCAGCGCGGACCGCAGCCGCTCCATCTCGGCCTTCGCGCCCTCGGCGACCGTCAGCGTGTTCGCGGTCGACTGGCGCAGGATGCCGAGGCCGACCGCGGTGCGGCCGTTCGTGCGCATCTCGCTGCGCTCGTCCTCCGGCGCGATCTCGACGCGCCCGATCTCGCCGATGCGGACGGGATAGCCGCTGCGCGTCGCCACGACGATGGCCCGGAACTGCTCCGGGGTCTGGAGGCGCGAATCCGTCTTCACGGTGAACTCGCGCTGGGTCGACTCGATGCGGCCCGAGGGCAGCTCGATGTTCTGGCGCCTGATCGCCGTCTCGACGTCCGCGACGGTCAGCCCGCGCGCGGCGAGCGCCGCGCGGTCCAGCCAGATGCGCATCGCGAAGCGCCGCTCGCCGGAGATCTGGACCTGCGCGACGCCCGGGACGATCGAGAGCTTGTCGACCAGGTTGCGCCGCGCGAAGTCCGTCAGCTCCATCTGGTTCAGCCGGTCGGACGTCAGGCTGAAGAAGACGATCGATCGCGCGTCGGAGTCGACCTTCGCGACGACCGGGTCCTCGGCGGCCTCGGGCAGGCGCGCGCGGATGCGCGCGACGCGGTCGCGCACGTCGGCGGCCGCGGCGTCGACGTTCCGGTCGATGCGGAACTCGATGACGACCTGGCTGCGCTCCTCGCGGCTCTGCGAGGTGATCGCGCGCACGCCCTCGATGCCGGAGACCACGCTCTCGACCAGCTCGGTGATGCGGCTCTCCATCACCTCGTTCGAGGCGCCCTTGTAGACCGTGGTCACAGAGACGATCGGCGGGTCGATCGCCGGGTACTCGCGCACCGGCAGCTTCGTGAAGGCCGCGAGGCCG
>CANMWW010000269.1 GCA_947500965.1 Alphaproteobacteria bacterium | reverse complement strand
GTCTTGTAGTAGAAGCCCGCGGGGATCAGCGCGCCGAACAGGTCGTGCACCGCGCGCAGGTCGAGGCGCAGGCTCGGCCACGCGTTGAGCGGCGAGGCCGAGAGGCCCGGCCGCAGGTCGATGCGCGTCGCCAGTGCCACGGGATCGCCGCCGCAGGCGACGAAGGCGTTGGGCTCCTCGAGGCCGAAGCCCCAGATGCCGCGCGGCCGGTGGTACTTGAAGCTGCGCGCGACGAGGCGCTCGCCCGCGGCCAGCAGCGCCGCCGCCAGCGTCTCGCCGGCATGGCCGGCGAAGGGCCTGCCGTCGAACGAGAACGCGATCGACGCGCCGCGGCCCGCGCTGCCGGGCGCCGGGAGCCTGTATCCGCTCATGGGAGGACGGCGTTGTCGCGCGTGTCGCGCACGACGCGGAACCAGGTGCGGCATCCATGGCGGTGCCACCACAGCTCCTCGTGCGGGCCGCGGACGTTATCGCGCTCGTAGAGGATCGCGGCGAGCGCCGCGCCATCCATGGGCGCGGTCGCGTCAGGCCGGCGCACGGGCTCGCCGGCGCAGGTGAACTCGACCTCGGCGCGCGGGCCGCAATGCGGGCAGGTGATGCTCAGCATGGCGCGCTCACAGCCGGTTCGACGCGCCGGCCGTCTCGAAGAGCGGCCTGCCGCGCTCGAAGCGGGACAGCAGGAGATGCTCGGCGAGCGGATGCGGCGTGCCGGTGGCGACCAGGTGGGCGAGCGCCTTGCCGCCGATCGGGATCGCCTTGAAGCCGCCGGAGCCCCATCCCACCGAGAGATGCAGCCCCTCCACCGGCGAGGGGGAAAGCAGGGGCGTGATGTCGTGGCAGAGGTCGATCGAGCCGGCCCATTGCCTGAGCATGCGCACGCGGCGGAGCGCCGGGAAGAGCGAGAGCATCGCGCCCACCGCCTCCTCCACGACATGGAAGCTGCCGCGCGGCGCGTAGGACGGGTAGCCGTCGGCGCCGCCGCCGATCACCAGCTCGCCCTTGTCGCTCTGCGAGAAATAGGTCGCGAGGTGCGGGATGTTGACGATCGTGTCGAGCACCGGCTTGAGCGGCTCAGAGACGAAGGCCTGCAGCGGCACGGTCTCGATCGGCAGCCGGAAGCCCGCGGTCGCGGCGAGCACGCCCGCATGGGCCGACACGCACAGCGCGACGCGCGGCGCGGCGACGAAGCCGCGCGCGGTGTCCACGCCCACGACCCTGCCACCCTCGCGGCGTATCGCGGCCACCGGGCAGTCCTGCACGATGTCGACGCCCATGGCGTCGGCCGCGCGCGCGTAGCCCCAGGCCACGGCGTCGTGCCGCGCCACGCCCGCAGTCGGGTGCCATGTCGCCGCGAGCACGGGCATGCGCGACGGCGCGTCGATCTCGAGCAGCGGCACGCGCGCCTTTGCCTCGCGCGGGGTGATGACGTCGAAGGGGACGCCGAGCAGGCGCAGCGACGCCTGCCTGCGCTTGACGTCGCGCAGCTTCGCCCAGGTCTGGACAAGGTCGACCTGGCCGCGCTGGCTGAACATCACGTTGTAGCCGAGCTCGCGCGACAGCCCCTCCCACATGCGGATGCCCGCCGCGTAGAAGCGCATCGACGGCTCGCGCAGGTAGTTGGCCCTTATCGTGACGGTGTTGCGCGCCGTGTTGCCACCGCCGAGCCAGCCCTTCTCCAGGACGGCCACGCGGCGAATGCCGTGGTCGCGGGCGAGGTGGTAGGCGGTCGACAGTCCATGGCCGCCGGCGCCCACGACGATCGCGTCGTAGGCGGGCTGCAGCGGCGGGTCGCGCCATGCACGCGGCCAGCCCTCGTGGCCGGAGAGCGCGTTGCGCGCGATCGAGAGGAAGGAGTGGTCCATCCGGCAGGCAGGCCCCGCCCGCGCGTCGCGGCGCGGGCGGGGCGCGCGCGGGTTCAGCCCTTGTGCAGGACGAGCTTGTACTTGTCGTTGAGCTCGTCGAAGAAGCCGCTGGCCTGGCGCAGGATGACCCAGTTGTTGAGGAAGTTGAGCCACACCAGGTCGTCGATCGCCGACATGAAGCAGAGCGGGATCGAGTTCTTCGGCGTGTCCTGCAGGACCATGGTGAGGTTCGGGTGCTCGACGACGAGCTGCGAGCCCTCGACCAGGCTGGTGATGGTCGCGTCGACGCGGCCGGCGAGCAGCTCCTGGAAGTCGCGCACGGGCGACTCCACGCGGCGCACCTTCGCCTTCGGCAGCTCGGACGTGACGAACTGCTCCATGGTCGTGCCGAGGTTGAAGCCGACCGTGGTGTTCGCCGAGTTGATGTCGTCCCAGGTCTTGAACTTCGCCGCCGCGTCCTTGCGCACGAGCGGCAGGAAGGCGTTGCGGCCCCAGGGGATGGTGAAGGCCGAGGCCTTCATGCGCGCGACGCTCATCGAGGTGCCGGTCGTCACGATGTCGTACTGGTTCGCGGTCAGGCCGCTGATCAGCGTCGGCCAGGTCGTCGGCACGAACTCGACCTTCACGCCGAGGTCGGCCGCGAGCCTGTTCGCGCAGTCGATCTGGTGGCCGCGCAGCTCGCGCGTCGTGGGATCGCGGAAGCTCATCGGGTTGAAGTCGCCGGTGGTGCCGCAGCGCAGCGTGCCGTTCTGCTGGACGGTCTGCAGGCGCGAGCGGACGGCGGCGGGCGCCTGCGCGAGGGCCTGCGGCGACTGCGCGGCGACGAGGGCGGACCCGGCGGCGAGGCCGGCTCCCGCGGTGAGCAACGAACGACGATCCATTTGTCTAGCCTCCGGTCGGTGGGGGAGCCGGAGTGTGGGCGGCCCCTCTCCGAGGCGTCAAGCGCCGGGGCGTCTTCCCCCTTGCGCTCGCGCGGGGCGGTGTATCTGATCGCGGCCATGGAAAGACGGATCGTCACCACCGGCCGCCCCTGGGAAGCCCAGTGCGGCTACGCGCGCGCGGTGCGCATCGGCAACCTCGTCGAGACGAGCCTGTGCTCGCCGGCCGACGACACCGGGAAGATCCTCTTCCCGGGCGACGTCTACCGGCAGAGCCGCGCCTGCCTCGATATCGTCGGCAACTGCCTGCGCGAGCTCGGCATGGGCTTCGAGGACGTGATCAAGACCCGCATCTACGTCGCCGACCCGACCCACTGGGTCGAGTCCGGCCGCGCCCATGGCGAGGTCTTCGGCGCCATCCGGCCCGCGCTGGGCTGGGTCTACATGAGCGCCTTCTTCCACCCCGACATCACGGTGGAGGTCGAGTGCACGGCCTATCGCCCGGAATGAGGGCCACGACACGCGCACTCGCCTGCATCGCCGCGGCGGCGGCGCTCGCGGGCTGCGCAAGCGACAACAGCGGCTTCACCTGGGGCTGGCACGTCGTCTCGCCCTACACGCCGCGCGGCCAGAACAACCTGAGGTTCCTCGCGGAGGGCTTCGGCCTGACGATCGCGCTGTCGCTGGCGACGCTCGCGCTGTCGCTCGGCCTCGGCCTCGTCGTGGCGCTGCTCGGCCTCTCCGGCTGGGCACCCTTCGCGCGCCTCGCGCCACCGATACGGCGCGACGCGAGCCGCGTCGAGCAGGAGGCGTCGGCGATGGCGCGCATCGCGCGCTGGCGCCCGCTCGGCACGATCAACCGCCTCTACGTCGAGGTCTTCCGCTCGATCCCGATGCTCGTGATGATCCTCTGGGTCTTCTACGGCATACCGACCGTGACCGGGCTCCAGCTCAGCGTCTTCTCGGCGGCGATGATCGCGATCGCCGTCTGCGACAGCGCGTTCGAGGCGGAGATCTTCCGCGGCGGCATCCAGTCGATCGACCGCGGCCAGCGCGAGGCGGCGCGCTCGCTGGGCCTGCAGCCCTGGCAGGAGCTCCGGCTCGTCGTCCTGCCGCAGGCGATCCGGCGCATCCTGCCGCCGCTCGGCAACCAGTTCGTCTACATCACCAAGATCTCGTCGCTCGCCTCGGTCATCGGGCTGGGCGAGCTGACCCGCAAGGCCAACGAGCTCAACGTCACCGAGTTCCGGCCGCTCGAGATCTACACGGTCCTCGTCCTCGAGTACCTCGCCCTGATCCTCGTCATCTCGTTCTTCGTCCGCCGCCTCGAGCGGCGCTTCGGGTCCGACGAGAGCCAGCGGCGCTGAAACCTGCGGAGACACGCGTCACATGAAGGCACAGCCCTATTCCGGCTACCTGCGGCGCGCCGTCCCGGCGCCGGACGCCGAGCTCACCTCGGTCGGGCCGGACACGCCCTGCGGCGAATACATCCGGCGCGCCTGGCAGCCCGTGGCGATGCTCTCCGAGCTCGGCGAGCGGCCGCTCGCGCTGCGCATCCTCGGCGAGGACCTGGTGCTGTTCAGGGACCGGTCGCAGCGCATCGGCCTCCTGCACCGCCACTGCATGCATCGCGGCGCCAGCCTCGAGTACGGCATCCCGATGGAGCGCGGCATCTCGTGCTGCTACCACGGCTGGACCTTCGACATCGACGGCACGATCCTCTCGAC
>CANMWW010000268.1 GCA_947500965.1 Alphaproteobacteria bacterium | reverse complement strand
GCCCGTGCGCACGAGCTTCTGGAAGAGATAGGCCTCCTCGTTCGAGCCCTTCGCCGAGCCGAAGCCGGCAAGCGCCGACGGGCCATGCGCCGCGCGGATGCGCGCGAGGCCGCCGGAGGCGAGCGCGAGCGCCTCCTCCCAGCTCGCCTCGCGGAAATGCGTCAGCGGATTGGCGGGATCGACCGCCGCGTCGGACTTCGGCACGCCCTCGCGGCGCACGAGCGGGCGGACCAGCCTGTGGGCGTGCCCGGGATAGTCGACGCCGAAGCGGCCCTTCACGCACAGGCGGTTGCGGTTCGCCGGGCCGTCGCGCCCGTCGACCTGCACGATCCTGTTGTCGGCGACCTGGAACGTGACCTGGCAGCCGACGCCGCAATAGGGGCAGACGCTGTCCACGCTGCGCTCGGGCCGTATCGCGACCGCGCCGTCCGCGCCGACGACCGAGGCCGGCAGCAGCGCGCCGGTCGGGCAGGCCTGCACGCACTCGCCGCAGCCAACGCAGCTGCTGTGCCCCATCGGGTCGTCGCTGTCGAAGGACACCGCGTGTCGACGCCGCGGCCGGCCATGCCGATGACGTCGTTGACCTGCACCTCGCGGCAGCCGCGCGCGCAGAGCCCGCACTGGATGCAGGCGTCGAGCTGCACCGCGATCGCCGGGTGGCTCATGTCCGCCGCGGGCTGCTCGCGTGGCGCGAAGCGCGGCGCGCCGACGCCGGCCCGCGCGGCCCAGTCCCAGAAGCGCGACTGCGGCTCGTGGGCTTCATCGCGCGGCGCCTGGTCCGCGGCGAGCAGCTCGAAGACCATGCGGCGCGCCGCGGTCGCCCGCTCGCTCGCCGTGCGGACCTCCATGCCCGCGCGCGGCTCGCGGATGCACGACGCGGCGAGCACGCGCTCGCCGGCGATCTCGACCATGCAGGCGCGGCAGTTGCCGTCCGCGCGGTAGTCGGGCTGCGGCAGGTGGCAGAGATGCGGGATCGCGATGCCCGTGCGCCGCGCGACGTCCCAGATCGTCTCCCCGGGCCGCGCCTCGGCCGGCGCGCCGTCGAGCGTGAAGCGGATGGTCGCGTCGCTCACCGCATCTCCTCCGGGAAATGGCGCAGCAGGCCAAGGACGGGGTTCATCGCCGCCTGGCCGAGGCCGCAGATCGACGCGTCGGCCATCGCGCCGGCCAGCTCGCGCAGGAGCGGCGCGTCCCAGTCCCGGCCCGCGATCAGCGTGCCTGCCTTCTGCGTGCCGACGCGGCAGGGCGTGCACTTGCCGCAGGACTCGTGGGCGAAGAAGGCGACGAGGTTGCGTGCCACGTCCCGCAGGTCGTCGCGCTGCGAGAAGACGACGACGGCGCCCGAGCCGACGAAGCAGCCGTGCTTCTCGAGGGTGCCGAAGTCGAGCGGCTCGTCGGCCATCGACGCGGGCAGGATGCCGCCCGACGCGCCGCCGGGGAGATAGGCGCGGAACTCGTGCCCAGGCGCCATGCCGCCGCCGAATTCCTCGACCAGTTCCCGCGCGGTGATGCCTGCAGGCGCGATCTTCACGCCGGGCGACTTCACGCGACCGGAGAGCGAGAAGGCGCGCAGCCCCCTGGCGCCCCGCCGCCCCTGGCCCGCGAACCATTCGCCGCCGCGCGCGAGGATCTCCGGGATCCACCACAGCGTCTCGACGTTGTTGATGAGCGTCGGCCGGTCGAAGAGCCCACGCTCCGCGGGGAAGGGCGGCTTGTGCCGCGGCTGGCCGCGACGGCCCTCGATGCTCTCGAGCATCGCGGACTCCTCGCCGCAGACATAGGCGCCCGCGCCGCGGCGCAGCTCGATGCGCACGCCGCCGTCGAGTCCCGCGCGCGACAGCGCCCCCAGCGCCGCGTCCAGCACCTCGCGCGCCTCGGGATACTCGTCGCGGACATAGAGGTAGATCGCCTCGCAGCCGACGGCCCAGGCGGCGATCAGCGCCGCCTCGAGCACGCGGTGCGGCGCGCTCTCCATGAACCAGCGGTCCTTGAAGGTGCCCGGCTCGCCCTCGTCCGCGTTCACCGCCATGAGCCGCGGCGCCGGCTGCGCGGCGACGAGCCGCCACTTCCGGCCCGTCGGGAAGCCCGCCCCGCCGAGGCCCCTGAGCCCGGCGGCGTCGAGCGCCGCGAACACGTCCTCTCGGTCCAGCGTGCCGTCGCGGCAGGCCGCGAGCAGGCGATAGGCGCCCTCCGCGCGCGCGGCGGCCAGCGCCGCGTCGGCCGCGGCGGGCGCGACCTCGCGCGCGGGCGCGGCCGCGCGCAACGTCGCGACGCCGAGGTCCCCGACGGTGCGGAAGCCGGCGACGACGGCCGGCGCGCGGTCGCACGCGCCGATGCACGGAGCGGACTCGACGCGCGCGATGCCGGCGAGCTCGCGCTCGAGCGTGGCCTTGCGCGCGGCGGCGCCCGCGAGCATGCAGGCGATGCCGTCGCAGACCCGCACGACCGGGAGCGTCGCGTCCGCGGCCTCGTCGGCGATCCGGAAATGCGCGTAGAAGCTCGCGACCTCGTGGACCTCGGCCTGCGACAGCCGCATCTCGGCGGCCAGCGCCGCGATGTGGCGGCGCGACAGGAAGCCGTGCGCGTCGTTCAGGAGATGCAGGTGCTCGATGAGGAGGTCGCGCCGACGCTCGCGGCCGCCGAGGAGCGCCCTCACGTCGGCGAGCGCCGCCGCGTCGACCTGCCTGCCCTTGGGCGACGGCCTGCTGCCGCGCCCGCCTTCGTGCGTCGCCTCGTCCGGCACGTTTCCCCCGACCCGGTTCGTTGCGCACAGCCTACAGGGTCGCGCCGCGAACTGCATCGCGAAGTTGGCGCCGCGACGCCGCACCCGCCCTGCGCGGCGCGCAAACCCGCACGCAGCGAAGGGATGCCGATGCGCGCCGCCGTTCAGGCGAGGAAGCGCGCGATCTCCGCGTCGAGGAAGGCCGCCGCCGACGGATCCGCGGAGGTCGCGGCGTTGTGGCCGTACTCCGAGGGGATCTCGGCGAAGCGCGCGCCTGGCACGCGCGCCGCGGCCTCGCGCGCGCAGGCGACGGGGTTGTAGAGGTCGAGCGGCGGCGCCGCGACGAGCAGCCGCGCGCGCACGCTGCCCAATGCCGCCGCGAGGTCGCCGCCGAAGCGCGCGCCGCGCGCGACGTCGTGCGCGTCGTAGGCGTGGCTCTGCGCGATCCAGTCGTTCGCGTCGATGTTCGCCGCGAGCGTGCCGTCGACCGTCGCCCGGAACCAGCCGTCGAAGTCCTCCATCGCGGCCAGCGCCTCGGGCGTGCGCGCGCCGAGCACGCGCATCACCACCGCCCAGTCGCGCCAGCCGCGCGCGGGCTGCGCGTCGTAGCGGCCGCCGGCGAAGGCCGGGTCACCCATGAGCGCGCGGCGCGCCGCCTCGTTGATCGCGCGCGCCCAGGGCGCGGTCCGGGCCATCGGCGTCATCGCGACGATCCGCGCGCAGAACCCGGGATGGCGCACGCCCCATTCAAGGGCCTGCATGCCGCCCATCGACGCGCCGATGACGGCGTGGACGCGGCGCAGGCCGAGCCGCTCGACCAGCAGGCGGTGCTGCGCGGCGACCATGTCGCCGATGGTGAAGCGCGGGAAGCCGGGGCCGGCCTGCGTCGCGCTGTTGCTCGGGCTCGTCGACAGGCCGTTGCCGAGCGCATCGACGACGACGATGCGGAAGCGCGTCGTGTCGAGCGCGCGGCCGGGCCCGATGAGGAAGTCGAGCCGGTGATGCGTGGCACCGATCGCCGTGCAGCCGAGGATGGTGCGCTCGCCGCCCGGATCCTCGATGCCGTGCTCGACCCAGCTGACGCCGCAGCGCTCGACGCGCGCGCCGGATTCGAGGAGGAGGTCGCCTGCCTCCCACCACCGATGCGGCGCGTCGACATGCTCGGGCGCGAGCGCATGGTGGCGGGCCGCGACATGCGGCGGGACCGCGGCGCTCATGCGTCGTAGCACACGACGGCGCGCACGACCTCGCCGCGCTTCAGCGCCGCGAAGCCGTCGTTGATCTCGTCGAGGCGGAGACGCCGCGTGACGAGCTCGTCGAGCTTCAGCTCGCCGCGCAGGTAGCTGTCGACCATCATCGGGAAGTCGCGGGCCGGGCGCGTCCCGCCATAGGAGGAGCGCGTGATCCGCTTCTCCTGCATGAGCGCGCCCCAGCGGAACGAGACCTCCTCGTTGAAGCCCGTCTTGCCGAGCCAGACGACCTGCCCGGCGGGCCTGACCGCCTCGACCGAGGCCCGGAACGTCTTCGGGCTGCCGGCGCACTCGATCACGGCGTCGGCGCCTCGCCCGGCGGTGAGCGCCTTGGCGACCGCGACCGGGTCGTCGCGCGTCGCGTCGACGAGGTCGGTCGCGCCGACGCGCCGCGCGAGGTCGAGCTTCGCCTCGGATATGTCCACCGCGATGATCCGCGCGGCGCCGGCGAGCCGCGCGCCCTGCACGGCGGAGAGGCCGACCGCGCCGCAGCCGATGACCATGACCG
>CANMWW010000267.1 GCA_947500965.1 Alphaproteobacteria bacterium | reverse complement strand
GCTAGCGTGATTTCGCATCGAGACCGGAACCCAGCCATGTCGAACATCCTGCTCCGGCAGAACGTCCTCGGCGGCCTTCTGCTGGTCCTGTTCGGCGTTCTCGGCCTCGCCCTCGGTGCCTCGCTCGACATCGGCACGGTGCGCCGCATGGGCCCCGGCTTCTTCCCGCGCATCCTGTCCTGGCTGCTGGTCGGGATCGGCGCGGGCATCGCGCTGGCCGGCGCGCGCGACGCAAGCGCGGACCGCGTGTCCGCGGGCGCCTGGCGGCCGCTCGCCATGGTGACGATCGCGCTCCTCTGCTTCCAGCTTCTGATCGACCGGCGCGGCCTGGTCGTCGCGACGATCGCGGTCGTCGGCATCGCCGCGCTCGGCGGGCGGGACACGCGCTGGCCCGAGGTGGCGGCGCTGGCTGGCGTGCTGGCGGCGGGCGCCGCGCTGCTCTTCGTGAAGGCGCTCGACCTGCCCATCCCCCTCTGGGGGCGCTAGGACGGCGCCGGGATGGACCTTCTCTCGGACATCGCGCTCGGCTTCGGCGTGGCGTTCAGCCCGGTGAACCTCCTCTTCTGCTTCGTCGGCGCGCTGCTCGGCACGCTGATCGGCGTGCTGCCCGGCATCGGCCCGCTCGGCGCGATCGCGATGCTGCTGCCGATCACCTTCCAGTTCGAGCCCGTGACGGCGCTGATCATGCTCGCGGGCATCTACTACGGCGCGCAGTACGGCGGCTCGACCACCTCGATCCTCGTCAACCTTCCGGGCGAGACGTCCTCGGTGGTCACCTGCCTCGACGGCCACCAGATGGCGCGCAACGGCCGCGGCGGCGCCGCGCTCGCGATCGCCGCGCTCGGCAGCTTCTTCGCGGGATCCGTCGCCACGCTGCTCGTCGCCGTGGCGAGCCCGCCGCTGGCCCGGCTCGGCACGCTGTTCCAGGCGCCGGACTATTTCAGCCTGATGGTGCTCGGCCTCGTCGGCGCCGTCGTCCTTGCCCATGGCAGCATCGCCAAGGCCATCGGCATGATCCTCCTTGGCCTGCTCCTGGGGCTAGTGGGCACGGACCTCAACACCGGCCGCCAGCGCTATACCTTCGGCATCCCCGAGCTGTCCGACGGCATCGGCTTCGTGACCCTGGCCATGGGCCTGTTCGGCGTCGCGCAGGTGCTCGTGAACCTCGAGCAGCACGCCATGCCGCGCGCGACCGCGATCGTCGGCAGCCTCTGGCCGTCGCGCGACGAGCTGCGCCGCTCGGTGCCTGCGACGATGCGCGGCACCACCATCGGCAGCCTGCTCGGCGTCCTGCCCGGCGGTGGCGCGATCCTCGCCTCCTTCGCGGCCTACGCGCTCGAGAAGAAGGTCTCGCGCGACCCCGCCCGCTTCGGGCGGGGCGCCGTGGAGGGCGTCGCCGCGCCCGAGAGCGCGAACAACGCCGGCGCGCAGACGAGCTTCATCCCGATGCTCACCCTCGGCATCCCGTCGAATGCGCTGATGGCGCTGCTCGTCGGCGCGATGAGCATCTTCGGCGTCGTGCCGGGGCCACGCATCGTCGAGGAGCAGCCGCAGCTCTTCTGGGGGCTCGTCGCGAGCATGTGGATCGGCAACGCGATGCTGCTGGTCATCAACCTGCCGCTCATCGGGCTGTGGGTGCAGCTGCTGCGCATTCCCTACCGGCTGCTCTACCCGCTGATCCTCCTGCTGTGCTGCATCGGCGTCTACGCGCTCAACGGCTCGGCGCTCGAGGTCGGGCTGATGATCGGCTTCGGCCTGCTCGGCTATGCGCTCCTCAAGCTCGGCTTCGAGCCCGCGCCCATGCTGCTCGGCTTCGTGCTCGGGCCGCTGATGGAGGAGAACCTCAGGCGCGCGCTGGCCGTGTCGCGGGGGGACGCGTCGGTCTTTTTCACGCGGCCGATCTCTGCCACGCTGCTTGCCATCTCGCTGCTGCTTCTGCTCGCCGTGCTGATGCCGAAGGTGGGCAGGATCCGCGGCGACGCGTTCAGGGAATGAGGGACGCAAGTCCCCGGCCACGCAAGAGGAGGCTACGACGATGCGCAAGACGGCAAGCATGATCCTGGCGGCGGCCGCGGGCCTGCTGCTGGCGGGCACGGCGGCGGCGCAGGACGCCTGGCCCAGCCGCACCATCACCATCGTCGGCGGCTTCCCGACCGGCGCGGGCACCGACATCTACAGCCGCATGCTGGCAGAGCCGCTCGGCAAGGCGCTGGGCGTGTCGGTCATCATCGACAACAAGTCCGGCGCCGGCGGCAATGTCGGCAGCGAGTTCGTCGCCCGCGCGCGGCCGGACGGCTACACGCTCTATTTCGGGACGGCGGGGACGCACGCGATCAACGTGTCGCTCTACGGGAAGCTTCCCTTCGACGTCATCAGGGACTTCACGCATGTGAGCATCCTCGGCGACGTGCCGAACATCATGATCGTCAACCCGAAGGTCATGCCGGACGTGAATTCCTGCGCAGACATGATGAAGCTCGCGCGCGAGAAGCCGGGGCAGTTCCGCTTCGCCTCGACCGGCAACGGCGCGTCGACGCATCTCGCGGGGGCGGCCTTCACCAAGATGTCGGGCGTCGACATCGAGCACATCCCGTATCGCGGCACGCCGCCGGCGATGAACGCGATGATGTCGGGCGAGACCCAGGTCATGTGGCACCAGTCGCTGACGGTCATGGGGCCGATCAGGCAGGGCGTCTTCAAGCCGCTCTCCGTGACCACGCGCGAGCCCATCGCCGCGCTGCCCGACGTCCCGACCGTCGAGAAGGCCTGCGGCATCGCGGGCTTCGAGAGCACGACGTGGTACGGGCTGCTCGCGCCCGCCAACCTGCCGGACCCGATCCTGCGGCGCCTGAACCGGGAGGTCGTGGCGATCGTGTCGGCGCCGGAGTTCCAGAAGCGCCTCAACGACCTCGGCATCACGCCGATGTGGTCCACGCCCGAGGAATTCCGCAGGCGCAACGAGGCCGACATCGAGGCCTGGAGGAAGGTCGTGGCCGATGTCGGCGCCAAGCTCGACTAGCGTAGCCCCGGCCGAGGCCGGCGCCGGCCTCGGCCTCGACGGCCGCGGCGCGATCGTCACAGGCGCCGCGAGCGGCATCGGCCGGGCGACCGCCCGGCTGCTCGCGGAGGCTGGCGCGCGCGTGTGTGCGGTCGACGTCGAGGCCGGCGGCCTCGCGGCGCTCGCCACGGAGGCTGGTTGCGCGACGATCGTGGCGGATCTTTCGGATCCCGCGGCCTGCGCGCGCGTCGTCGCGGAAGCCACCGGTCCGCATGGCCGCCTCGACATCCTGGTCAACGCGGCGGCGATCCTGCGGCGCGTGGCGATCGCCGACATGGACGACGCGCTCTGGCATCGCCTGATGGACGTCAACCTGCGCAGCCAGTTCGCGCTCTGCCGCGCCGCCGCGGCGGCGATGCGGCCGCATGGCGGGCGGATCGTGAACGTGAGCTCCACCGCGGCCTTCAACGGTGGCGCCAAGAATTCCTCCGCCTACGCGATCACCAAGGGCGGCAGCGTCGCGCTCACCCGGGTGCTGGCGCGCGAGCTGGCACCGCAGGGCATCGCCGTGAACGGCGTCTGCCCTGGCGGCATCGACACGCCGATGGGGCGGCAGGGCCTGCCCGAGCCGGAGTGGAGCCGCCACTACGAGGCCAACGTGCCGCTGCGCCGCGCGGGCCAGCCGGAGGAGGTGGCGCGCGCGATCCTGTTCGTCGCGAGCGAATGGGCCGCGGGGCTCTCGGGACATGTCCTCGACGTCGAGGGCGGGCTGATGCTGCGATGAACTCCGGACCTTCTCCTGCCGCCCTCGGGCTTTCCGGGCGCGTCGCCCTCGTCGTCGGCTCGACCAACGGTCTCGTGCCGGAGCTCTGCGCCGTGCTCGCCGCCGCGGGCGCGCGCGTCGTGCTGGCCGCTGGCGATGGCGCCGCCGCGCGCGCGCTCGTCGCCGGCCTGCCCGGCGGGCCCCATGCGGCGCGCAGCCACGACATCGGCGCGCCGGAGGCCGCCGTCGCCGCGGCCGTGGCCTTTGGCGGGCGGCTCGACATCCTCGTCACGCTCGCGGGCGAGGGCGGCGAGACAGGCCTCGCGCAGGCGAGCGATGCCGCGTGGGACGCGGTGATCGGCGGTTCCCTCCGAGGCCGCTACATGCTCTGCCGCGCGGCGGGAGAGGCCATGAAGGCGATGGGCGACGGTGGCCGGATCGTGGTCGTCGCGGGCGACGCGGGCATGGCCTCGGCGCGGGGCCTCGCCGGCGTCGAGGATGGTGGCGCGCTGACCATGGCGCGTTCCTTCGCGCGCGACCTCGGGCCGCACGGGATCGGGGCGAACGCCCTGGTCGCCGGGCCCGGCGCGCGCGCCATCGACGGCGCGCGCGCGGCCGTCTTCCTGGCAAGCCCCTGGGCGAGCTACGTCGCCGGCCACGCGCTGGTGGTGGGCGGCGCGCCGATGCGCTGAGCGCGCCGGCCCCTCACAGCGCGCGGGCGCGCTCGCGCAGG
>CANMWW010000266.1 GCA_947500965.1 Alphaproteobacteria bacterium | reverse complement strand
GGCTCGTCCGACATGCGCCTCGAGATCGCGACATCCTGGCCCACGGACGGGATCGCCATCGGCGCGTCGATCGCCTGCTCCGGCTGCTGCCTGACCGTCGTCGCCAAGGGCGAGGGCTGGATGGCCTTCCAGGCCTCGGGCGAGACGCTGGCGCGCACCACGCTCGGCGGCTGGGTGGCCGGCACGCGGGTCAACCTCGAGCGCTCGCTGCGGCTGGGCGACGAGCTGGGCGGGCACCTGGTCTACGGGCATGTCGACGCGACCGGTCGGCTGGTGTCGGCCACGCCGGACGGCGGCAGCCTGCGGCTCGACTTCGCGCTCGCGCGCGCGCTCGGCCGCTTCGTCGCCGCCAAGGGCTCGATCGCGGTCGACGGCGTCTCGCTCACGGTCAATTCCGTCCGCGACGACGCGGCCGGCGGAGAGACCGTCTTCGGCGTCAACGTCATCCCGCACACCCGCGACGCCACGACGCTCGGTTCGCTGGTCCCGGGCCAGGGGGTCAACATGGAAGTCGACATGCTCGCGCGCTACGTTGCGCGCCTCAGCGAGGCGGGGTGAGCGTGCGCACGACGCAGAAGCAGCGCGATCTTCAGGCGAAGGGGGCGGGGCCCGTGGCGGCGCTGTCCTCGATCGAGGAGATCGTCGAGGACGTCCGCAACGGCAAGATGGTCATCCTCGTCGACGACGAGGACCGGGAGAACGAGGGCGACCTCTACATCCCCGCCCAGATGGCGACGCCCGAGGCGGTCAACTTCATGGCCCGCTACGGCCGTGGCCTGGTCTGCCTCGCGATGACGCGCCAGCGCTGCGAGGCTCTCGGCCTCGAGCCGATGTCCCGCGACAACGGCACGCGCTACCACACGGCCTTCACCGTCTCGATCGAGGCGCGCGAGGGCGTCACCACCGGGATCTCCGCCGCCGACCGCGCGCGCACGATCCAGGTCGCGATCGACCCCGCGCGCGGCCGCGCCGACATCGTCACCCCGGGCCATGTCTTCCCGCTCGTGGCGCGCGATGGCGGCGTCCTCGAGCGCACCGGCCACACCGAGGCCGCGGTCGACATCGCGCGCATGGCCGGCCTCATCCCGGCCGGCGTGATCTGCGAGATCATGAACGACGACGGCACGATGGCGCGTCTGCCCGACCTCGTCGCCTTCGCGCAGCACCACGGTCTCAAGATCGGCACCATCGCCGACCTGATCGCCTATCGCCGGCGCACCGACCGCACCGTCGAGCGGCGCGTGGAGACCACGCTCGACAGCCGCTTCGGCGGCGCGTGGCGCATGATCGTCTACGTCAACACCGCGTCCTACGCGGAGCATGTCGCGCTCGTGAAGGGCGACGTGTCGACGGACGATCCCGTCCTCGTGCGCATGCACGCGCTCAACATCATCGACGACGTGCTGGGCGACAGGGCCGCGGGGCGCGGCGACATCCTGCACGCGGCGATGGAGGAGATCGGCGCCGCCGGCCGCGGCGTCGTCGTCGTCATCCGCGAGCCGCGCGCCACCAGCCTCGGCGACCGCGTGCGCGCGCGCGCGGAGGGCGCCACCCCGGTCGCCGTCGCGCAGGGCCCCTCGGAGCTGCGCGACTACGGCATCGGCGCCCAGATCCTGCGGGACCTCGGCGTGCGCAACATGGTCCTGCTCTCGAACGCCCGCCGCGCCATCATCGGCCTGGAAGGATACGGTCTCAGTGTCGTCGACATACGCCAGATCCCGCCGCTCCTCCGCTGAACCCGCGATCCGCGGGCGCAGGCCGCACGTGGCGCTCGTCGAGGCCCGCTTCTACGAGGAGATCTCGGACGAGCTTGCCGCCGGTGCGCTCGCCGCGCTCAAGGCGGCGGGAGCCACGGTCGAGCGGATCAGCGTCCCGGGCGCGCTCGAGATCCCCGCGGCGATCGCCATGCTCGCCGCGCGGCCGGCCCGCGCGGGCCGGCGCCCCGACGGCTACGTGGCCCTTGGCTGCGTCATCCGCGGCGAGACCAGCCACTACGACGTGGTCGCGGGCGAGAGCTCGCGCGCGCTGATGGACCTCGCCGTGCTGCGGCGGCTGGCGATCGGCAACGGCATCCTCACCGTCGAGGACGAGCGCCAGGCATGGGCGCGCGCGCGGCGTGCCGAGCTCGACAAGGGCGGCGGCGCCGCGCAGGCCTGCCTTGCCATGATCGCGATCGCGCGCAACCCCGCGGGGCGGCGATGAGCGAGGACCCGAGGCCCGACGAGGACGGCGCCGCGCAGGCAGAACCCGGCAAGGCCGCGCCTCCGCCGCGGCGCGCGCATCACCGCAGGTCGGCCCGCCTGGCGGCCGTGCAGGCGCTCTTCCAGGTCGCGGAGCGCGGCCTCGACGCGCAGGCCGTCGTCGACGAGTTCCGGTCGCATCGCCTGAACGACGCCGACGTCGAGGAGGGGCAGCCCGACCTCAGCAACACGGACAAGCGCCACTTCGCGGCGATCGTGCTCGGCGCGTCGATCCGCGCCGCGGAGATCGACGCGCTCATCGACGCCGTGCTGCCGGACAGCTGGCCTCGGCATCGCCTCGATCCCGTGGTCCGCGCGATCCTGCGTGCCGGCTGCTTCGAGCTGCTGGCGCGGGACGACGTGCCGACGCGCAGCGTGGTCGACGAGTACGTCTCGCTCGCGCGTGCCTTCCTCGGGGGTGGCGGGGACCTCGGCTTCGTCAACGCGAACCTCGACGCGCTCGCGCGGCGCGTGCGCCCGCAGGACTTCGCGCCCGGCCATGCAGACGCAGCGTCCAGGTGAGTTCGAGGCGATCGCGCGCCATTTCGCGCCGCTCGCGCGCGAGGGCCGCTTCGCCGCCTACGGCCTGCGGGACGACGCCGCGTCCCTGGAGCAGCGCCCCGGCCACGACCTCGTCCTGACGGCCGACGCGCTGGTGGCGGGCGTCCACTTCCGGCCGGCGGATCCCCCGGGGCTCGTCGCGCGCAAGGCGCTGCGGGTCAACCTCTCGGACCTCGCCGCCAAGGGCGCCCGGCCGCTCGGCTACCTGCTCTGCCTCTCGCTGGCCCGCGACGTCGACGACGCGTGGCTCGCGGCCTTCGCCGCCGGGCTCGCCCTCGACCAGGCGGAGTTCGCGGTCCAGCTCGCGGGCGGCGACACGACCTCGACGCCCGGGCCGACCACGATCGCCGTCACGGCGCTCGGCGAGGTCCCGGCCGGGGGGATGCGCCAGCGCGCCGGCGCGCGTGCCGGCGACGAGGTATTCGTCTCGGGTACCATCGGCGACGCCGCGCTCGGCCTGGCGGTGCTCGAGGGCAGGGTGAAGGCGCCAGCGCCGGCGCACGACGCCCTCGCCGCGCGCTACCTCCTTCCGCGGCCGCGCGTCGCGCTCGGCATGGCGGCGCCGCGACAGGGCGTCGCCTCGATGGATGTTTCCGACGGGCTGGTCCAGGACCTCGGCCATGTCGCCGCGCTCGCGGGCTGCGGGGCGGAGATCGAGGCGGCGCGCGTGCCGCTCTCGCGGGCCGCGCGCGAGCTCGTCGCCGGCGAGCCGGGCCTGCTGGACCTCGCGCTGTCCGGCGGGGACGACTACGAGCTCCTCTTCGCCGCCGCGCCAGCGGCCGCGGCGGCGCTGGTCGCGGCCGGCGAGGCGTGCGGCGTGCCGGTGGCGAGGATCGGCAGGCTGGTCGCGGGGCAGGGGGTGGCGATCGTCGAGCGCGATGGCGCGCGCCGCCTGCTGGCGCGCGGCGGCTGGACGCATTTCTGATCCCCGCTTTACCTCGCGTTCACGCGATGCCGGCGATGATCCCGGCCGAAATGGAAAGACACGAATCCAGGGCGACCACCCGCAGGGGCCTCTCGCTCGGCCTGCTGGCCGCGGCGCTCGCGCCGGCGTCCGCCGCGCGCGCCCAGAGCTTCAGCGACGGGCGGCCGGTCTTCGTCCCGCTCGACCGGATCCTCGTGTCGGTGTTCAACGGCGACGTCGTCGACCGGCACGAGATGCTGCTGATGTCGCTCGAGCTTTCCGGCACGGAGGCGATCACCAAGGTGCAACTGTCCATGCCGCGGCTCCAGGACGCCTTCACGAAGATCTGGAACCGCGTCGGCACCACGCCCGGCGCGGCGGAGCGCGGCATCGACGTCGCGGCCGGCCGCGCCGCCATGCTCGCGGCCTGCGACCGCATCCTCGGGCCCGGCAACGTCGTCGCGGTGAGGATGCTCGCCCAGTCGAGCCGCAAGGTGAAGCCGCCCGCCGGTCGCGGCTGAGGAGGCGGTCCCGCGGCCATGGCCCGGCGCGATTGCGCCGGCGCGGCGGCGCGTGCCACAAGGCTCGGGACATGACAGAAGCCAACAACGCGCCGGACGCGACGCGGCGAAACGTCGTGCTGCTGGCGATCTGCCACGGCCTGACCGGCATCGGCAACACGACGATGATCGTGGAGTCCGCGCTCGTCGGGCACATGCTGGCGGACAACAAGCTGCTCGCGACCGTGCCGCTCGGCCTCATGCACATGGCGGTCATGCTCGCGGCCTTC
>CANMWW010000265.1 GCA_947500965.1 Alphaproteobacteria bacterium | reverse complement strand
CGCGCCACCTGATCGAGCTCGATCGGGGGAGGTACGAGGGTCGGCTCTTCGTCATGAGCCTCGACACCATCAGGCAGCGCTACGGCAATACATGGCGCTACATCGCCGAGAAGGCGCAGCGCACCGCCAGGACACATATCACCCAGTCGCTCGGCCCGGGCGACGAGTGCACGCCGGTCGGGGACGTCGACTTCCTCGTCGCCATGCTGTCCGGCTCGAAGCGCGAGGCGCCAGCGCGTGCCCTGCGCATCGACCAGGGGGTCAGCTACGCCGTCACGGGCGAGGATCTCGGGATCCTCGGTGTCTCCGCCAAGCAGGTGCAGGTCGCGGACGACGGGGCGATCTCCTATCGCCCGCTGTCGCATGCTGACCTCGAGCGCGCCGAGGCACAGCAGTCCCCGACCATCGACCTCGAGGCCGAGCTCCTCGACGACGAGGAGGAGGACGACTCGTTCCCCACGATCGACGCCGTCCTCGAGGCGCTGGTGTTTCGCGTCGAGCCCATCGTGCGGCTCGCCGACGGCGTGGTCGCCTTCGAGCGCCTCGCCGCCTTCTCCCCGCCCCTTGGGGCGGATTCCGACGAGTGGACGATCATCGAGAACTTCCCCGATCCGAAGGTCAGGGCGAAGATCGACCTCAAGTGCCTGAAGGCCTGCCGCGCGCAGCTCAGGCGCGTCGCGGCGCAGCGGTCGGGGCGCAGGGTGGTGGCCCCGGTGTTCTTCGAGACGCTGGCGAATAACTACACGCGCGGCCTCTTCCTCAAGATGGCGCAGAAGGTCCCGCAGCCGGCCCGCAAGTCGCTGGTGTTCCATGTCGGCGGCGTCCCCGCGGGCGTCGCCCAGTCGCGGCTCGCCGAACTCGGCGCGGTCGTTAAGCCCTTCTCCAGCGGCGCCTTCATCGGCCTGCCCGCCGACTTCTCCGGGCTGGAGGCGCTGCGCGACCTCGTGCTCGTCGGCATCACGGCCGACGTCCCGGCTTTCGGGGACGCCAGCGAACTGCTCTCGGCGGCGCACGGCGCGGGCCTGCCGACATGGGTCTCCGGTCTGCGCACCGAGGCGGACAGGCAACGCGCCCTGCTCCTCGGGGCCGTCTATGGCTCCGGCCCGCTCTATCCGGCGGAGGCGCCGGCCGCGATCGACGACGCCGACGTGGAGGCCTGAGGAAACGCCATGTTCGTGATCATCGGCATCGTCATCGTGCTCGTCTGCTGCCTGGGCAGCTACGTCGCCATGGGCGGGAAGCTCGAGGTCCTCAACCAGCCGCTCGAGTTCGTCATCATCCTGGGGTCCGGGATCGGCGCCTTCGTGGCGGGCAACCCGATGAGCATCATCAAGGGCTCCATCGGCGCGATGATCGCCGGCCTCAAGGGGCCGAAGATCAAGAAGGCGCACTACGTCGAACTGCTGTCGATGATGTTCGACCTCTTCAAGCTGGCCAAGCAGAAGGGGATGATGGCGCTCGAGCCGCATGTCGAGAAGCCGGAGTCGAGCGACATCTTCTCGAAGTACCCGCTCGTCATGTCGGACCACCACATCGAGGAATTCATCCGCGACTACCTGCGCATGCTGACGCTCGGCACCGAGAAGGCGCACGAGCTGGAGGCCGTCATCGACGCAGAGCTGGAGTCGCACCACAAGGCCGACCATCTCTACTGCTCCGCCCTCCAGACCTTCGCCGACGCGCTGCCCGCGCTCGGCATCGTCGCCGCGGTCATGGGCGTCATCAAGACGATGGGCGCGATGGACCAGCCTCCGGCGGTGCTCGGCGGGCTGATCGGCGCCGCGCTCGTCGGCACCTTCGCCGGCGTTCTCCTGGCCTATGGCATCTTCGGTCCCATCGCCGCGGCGGCGAAGAACTCCCTCGAGGCCGACTCGCAGGTCTACAACGTCATCAAGGCCGGCATCCTCGCCTACATGCAGGGCTATGCGCCGGCGGTCGCGATCGAGATGGCGCGCAAGACCGTCGAGGCCGGCGAGCGGCCGTCCTTCTACGACCTGGAGGCGGCCCTTGGAAAATAGCCTGCGCACTGCCTCGACCGGGGGGCTGGCCTGATGTCGGCGCCGGCGAAGCAACCCGATGCCGCCGCCGATGCAGGCGCCGAGGGCGGGCCGAAGAAGGGCTCGAAGCTCAAGCTCATCCTCGTCGTGCTCGTCGCTCTGCTCTTCGTGGCCGGCGGTGGCGTCGCCGCCGGCGTGCTCCTTCTCGGCATGAAACTGCCCTTCATGAAGGCGCAGCAGGCCGAGGAGGGCGGAGAGGAAGGCGCGAAGGTCGATCCGCGCGAGGCGGAGCGGCGCGAGCAGGAAAAGCGCGACGCCGAGAAGGCCAAGCAGAAGGCGGCGGCGACACGGAGCCTTTTCGTGCAGGTCCCGCCGATCGTCGTCAACCTCGCCGACCGGGAGGCGAGGCGCTACGCGCGCATCGTACTGACCGTCGAGGTGGTGCTCCCGGAATCCGAGGTGGCGGTGAAGGAGAACATGCCGAAGGTCATCGACGCCTTCCAGATCTATGTCCGCTCGCTGACGGCCGAGAGCTTCGGGTCGATGGCCAGCATCCTGCAGGTCCGCCGCGAACTGCTCGCCAGGCTGAACCGCATCGATCCACGCATCGATGCGCGGGCGGTGCTGTTCCAGGACCTGGTCATCCAGTAGGGGCCGAAGGTGAGCGATCTAGCGCGTGTCGACCCGCAACCATCCGGCGCGCAGTCGGCGCGCCCTGTCGTCCTCGTGGTCGACGACGACGTCGACACGGTGGAGGAACTTTCCGACCTCGTCCGCTCCATGGGCTATCCCGTGCGCAAGGCGAGGGATCCCGGCCTCGCCCTGAACATGGTCGCCGAGTCGCCAGACATCGGCGTCGTGCTCCTGGACCTGCGCATGCCCCGGCTCGACGGCCTGTCGCTCGCCACGCGGCTGGCGCGTGGCGGGGCAGGTGCCTCGCCCCAGTTCATCTTCATGTCCGGGCGGGCGACGATGGACGACACGATTGCCGCCGTGCGCCTCGATGCCGTCGACTTCCTGGTCAAGCCGGTTGCCCAGAAGGCGCTCGCCCGCGCCCTGGCGCGTGCCAACGACCTCATCGCGGGCAAGCGACGCGACCTCCTGCGCAACGTCGAGATCATGAGGTCCGTGGAGGCCGTGGCGAGCCATGCGATCAAGCTCGCGAACGAGTTGTCGAGCATCGCCCCGCCCGCCGCGCGGCAGGAGTCGTCCGGCCCGGTCTTCACGCCGCGCGCGGCGCGCGCGCGGGGGCCGGCCAGCCAGCCGGGCGATCCGCAGCCCGATGGTGGCGCGGTCGCGGCGCAGCCCGCTGGGATCGGTGCGGACACGCGCGCGCGCAACGAATTCCTGCGCAACCGGATAACGGCGCTGATCGCGGCGCGTCGCGCGCGCGCCAACTACTTCGACGCATCGCTGTTCTCGGATCCCTGCTGGGACATGCTGCTCGACCTCATGAACGAACGGCTGGCGGGCAAGGAGGTCGCCGTGTCGAGCCTTTGCATCGCGGCGGGCGTGCCGCAGACGACGGGCCTGCGGCGCATCGACGACCTGATCCGTGCCGGCCTGCTCGTCCGCCGCGAGGACCCGCGGGATCGTCGCAGGGTGTTCGTCGACCTCGCCGACGCCGCCGTCGAGCGGCTGAACCGCTACATGGACGAGATGAACATCCTGGGCTGAGCGAAGCGGCGGTGCAAAGTAGCACCAACGGACCGTTTCGGATCATAATTCCACGCCAATCTGGGCCTAGCATGGCCACTATGTCGCGGTGGTCCTGGTTCCAGGGCCACCACGTGACACGGCCCATGGACCCTGGATGTCTCGGATGGAATCGACGCATGCTCGCCGGCAGATCGGCGTCCTCGTCGCGGAGGACGACGCCGACCTGCGGCAGGAAATCGTCGACGGCCTGCGCGATGCCGGATTCCGCTGCATCTCGGCCCCGGACGGCGCGGCGGCGCTCGAGGCGTTGCGGATGTGCAAGCACAGCCTCGACGTCGTTCTCGCCGACATATACATGCCGCGCCTCGGCGGCATCGGCCTGGTTGGCGCTATGGCGCGCGCCGACGACGTCGACCCCTGGGTCCGGACCATCCTGATGTCGGGGAAGGGCTCGCCGGAGATCATGCGCGAGAGCCTGCGGACCAACGCGATCGAGGTCCTCTCCAAGCCGGTCGACATGCCCGCGCTCGTCGCTGCCGTGGAGCGGGCAGGCGCGATCGCGACGGCGGCGCGCGTCCGGTTCAGGCCCGCGCAGGGGGCAGATGGCAGCCTAGCTCCTGCCGGGGCCAGTGGTCCGGCCTCGCTCGGTTCCGACTTTCCCGTCCTGCTGGCCGAGCGCATCCGCCGCTTCATGGCGCTGGAGAGGGAGCGCGCCGAGGTCTTCGGGCGCGACCTGGTCGGCGCCCCCGCCTGGGACATGCTGCTCGAGCTGCTCGACGCGAAGCTGCGCGGGCAGAGCGTTTCCGTCTCCAGCCTGTGCGTCGCCGTCGACACGCCGGCCACCACTGCCCTG
>CANMWW010000264.1 GCA_947500965.1 Alphaproteobacteria bacterium | reverse complement strand
GCTCGGCCGCGGCGGCGAGCGCCGGCGGCTCGCCCATGCCTGCCTCGATCGCGGCCTCGATCTCGTCGGAGAGCTTGTAGCCGTCGGGCCCGAAGAGCTTCACGCCATTGTCGGCATAGGGGTTGTGCGAGGCCGAGATCATGACGCCCAGGTCGGCGCGCAGGCTGCGCGTGAGCATCGCCACGGCCGGGGTCGGCACCGGCCCCAGGAGCGTCACGTCCATGCCCATGGCGACGAAGCCGGCCGTCAGCGCGGGCTCGATCATGTAGCCGGAGAGCCTCGTGTCCTTGCCGATCACGACGCGGTGGCGATGGCTGCCGCGCGTGAAGCGCCGCCCCGCCGCGAGGGCGAGGCGAAGCATCGTCTCGGGCGTCATGGGCTCGGCGTTGGCGAGCCCGCGCACGCCATCCGTGCCGAAGATCCTGCGCATGGCCGGAGCCTACCCCGCCGCCTGCAGCGCCCGCCAGATCTCGAGGGCCTGGCGCGTCTCCGCGACATCGTGGACGCGCAGCACGTCGGCGCCGGCCGCGGCGGCATGGAGCGCGACCGCGAGCGACCCGGGCAGCCGGCGCGACGTGTCCTCGCCCCGGGACAGCTTTCCTATGAAGCCCTTGCGGCTCGCCCCGACGAGCAGCGCGCAGCCCTCGGGCCGCAGCGCGGCAAGGCCGCGCAGCAGCGCGAGGTTGTGCTCGACGGTCTTGCCGAAGCCGATGCCGGGATCGACGCAGATCCTCGCACGGGGGATCCCGGCCGCCACGCAGGCCTCGACGCGCGCCGCGAGGAAGTCACCGACCTCCGCGACCACGTCGCCATAGTGCGGGTCGCGCTGCATCGTGCGCGGGTCGCCCTGCATGTGCATGAGCACAACCGCCGCGCCTGCACCGGCGGCGACATCCAGGCTTTCGGGATCGCCGGCGAGCGCGGTCACGTCGTTGGCGATCCGGGCGCCGGCGGCGAGCGCGGCGCGCATCACGCCGGCGCGCCTTGTGTCGATGGACACGAGATGGCCGTCGGCGGCCAGAGCCTCGACGACCGGCAGGACGCGACGCAGCTCCTCGTCCTCCGGGACCGGCTCGGAGCCAGGCCGGGTCGACTCGCCGCCGATGTCGAGGATGTCCGCGCCTTCCTCTGCGAGCCGGCGCCCCTGGGCGATCGCCGCCTCGGTGGAGGCGAACAGGCCACCATCGGAAAAGCTGTCTGGGGTGACGTTCACCACCCCCATCAGCAGAGGCCGGCGCCCCGGGACGAACCCGAAGGGCGCCGACGGCTCCGCCCGGCTCACGCGCCCGGCTGGGGCTCGGGACGGAGCCCGCCGCCCTCGGGACGCGCGCCCGAGCTCGGCACCGAGCTGCGCCGGCCCGTCGAGCGCGGCGGCTCGTCGTCGTCCGGGCGCAGGATAGCCTCGCCACGCAGGATCTGCCCGATCTCGTCGCCGCTCAGGCTCTCGAACTCCAGCAGGCCCTTCGCGATCGCGTGCAGGCCGGCCTGGCGTTCGCCCAGAATGCGGCGGGCCGAGGTCTCGCCCTCCTCGATGAGGCGCCTGACCTCGCTGTCGATGAGGTCCGCGGTCGTCTCGGAGATGTTCTGCTGCTGCGTCACCGAATGGCCCAGGAAGACTTCCTGCTCGTTCGCGTTGTAGCGCACGCGGCCGAGCTTCTCGCTCATGCCGAACTCGGTGACCATGCGCCGCGCGAGCGCGGTCGCCTGCTGTATGTCGCCACCGGCGCCGGTCGTGACGTTCTCCGGCCCGAAGATCATCTCCTCGGCGACGCGGCCGCCGAAGAGGATGGCGAGGCGCGACTGCATCTCGATCAGGCTCATGCCGTACTTGTCGCGCTCCGGCAGCTGCATCGTCAGGCCGAGCGCGCGCCCGCGCGGGATGATCGTGACCTTGTGGACGGGGTCTGTCTTGGGCACGGAGAGCGCCACCAGGGCATGGCCCGCCTCGTGGTAGGCGGTGAGCTTCTTCTCCTCCTCGGTCATGGCCATGGAGCGCCGCTCGGAGCCCATCATGACCTTGTCCTTCGCGTCCTCGAGCTCGCCCATCGTCACGAAGCGCTTGCCGCGCCGCGCGGCAAGCAGAGCCGCCTCGTTGACGAGGTTGGCGAGGTCGGCGCCCGAGAAGCCCGGCGTGCCGCGCGCGATCACCTTCGCGTCGACGTCCGGCGCCAGCGGCACCTTGCGCATGTGGACCTTGAGGATCTTCTCGCGGCCGCCGACGTCCGGGTTCGGCACCACGACCTGGCGGTCGAAGCGGCCGGGACGCAGCAGCGCGGGATCGAGGACGTCCGGGCGGTTCGTCGCGGCGATGATGATGACGCCCTCGTTGGACTCGAAGCCGTCCATCTCGACGAGCATCTGGTTGAGGGTCTGCTCGCGCTCGTCGTTGCCGCCGCCCAGGCCGGCGCCGCGATGGCGGCCGACGGCGTCGATCTCGTCGATGAAGATGATGCAGGGCGCGTTCTTCTTGCCCTGCTCGAACATGTCGCGCACGCGGCTGGCGCCGACGCCGACGAACATCTCGACGAAGTCGGAGCCCGAGATGGTGAAGAACGGGACGTTCGCCTCGCCCGCGATCGAGCGCGCAAGCAGGGTCTTGCCGGTGCCCGGCGGGCCGACGAGCAGGACGCCCTTCGGGATCTTGCCGCCAAGGCGCTGGAACTTCTGCGGGTCGCGGAGGAACTCGACGATCTCCTCGAGTTCCTGCTTCGCCTCGTCGATGCCGGCGACGTCCTCGAAGGTGACGCGGCCGACCTTCTCGGTCAGCAGCTTCGCGCGCGACTTCCCGAAGCCCATCGCCCCCCGGCCGCCGGACTGCATCTGGCGCATGAAGAATATCCAGAGCCCCAGCACGACGAGGAAGGGAAGCCAGGAGATGATCGAGGAGATGAAGATGTTGGTCGGCTCCTGCTCCGGGCCGGCCTCGATGCGCACGTTCTTGTCGCGCAGGCGATCGACCAGCGCCGGGTCGGACGGGGCGTAGGTCACGAAGCTCCGGCCGTCCTTGAGCATGCCGGAGATGCTCGGCCCCTTGATCTTCACGGAGCCGACATTGCCGCGGTCGACCTCGGCGATGAAGTCCGAGTAGGCGACGGGCTGCGCGGAACCGCGCGGCGAACTGCCCTGGAAGACGCTGTAGAGCGCCACCAGGAGGACGATCACGATGACCCAGAGGGTCAGGTTCTTGCCGACGTTGTTCACGGCTGAGACTCTTTCTCCGGCGACCGTCGCCGCCGCTTCCCGGGGGAAGGCTGGCGTGACGCTTGGGTTGCACTAGGCCCGGCAGCCGGAAGTCCGGCAAACGCGCCACCCGCGAGCTTGCGGGCTGGACGAAAGGCGACGTCGATCCCGGGAACGCTAACAAGCGCGACGGAACCGCGTCCACAGAAGAGGTGGGGCACGTGCCACGACCCGTCAAGGCTTTGAAGCGCCGGAAGAACCCTCGACGCGATCGCCGCGGCCCCTCGCCCGCGCATGGCGGGGCCGGCGGAGGCGTCGGCCAGGGGCGCGACAAGGCGGCCGTCGCTGGCACAACCGTCGAGGCGGATGCGGAAGCGACGGTCCCAGAGGATCTCCGCCTGTCCCTGCTCCAGGCTCGCCGCGCGCGGCAATGCGGGATCGCGGAGGATCGCGATGCCTGCTGGTCCGCGCAGGAGGAGGCACCCGGCGAAGCAGCGGCGCGCCGGGTCGACGGCCCGGGACAGGGCCCAGGACGTGGCAAGGCCAATGGCCTCGCCGCGTGGCGGATGGACCGCGCCGGACACGGCCAGGACGCAGGCGCGGAGCACCGCGCGCGCGAAGGGCGTCGCCAGCGCGACGAAGGCCTCGCGCGCGAGGTCCACCCACCCCTCGGGATGCACCGCCGCGTGCCGTCCGAGCCAGTCGGCGAGGGCGGCTTCGGAGAGCGCCCTCGGCCCGCGCGCGCGCAGGAAGCGCGGGTCGCGATTGCTCGGGTCCTCGATCCACGAGGCGCCACGGCGCCCGAGCCATGCGCGCAGGCCTCCGGGCTCGACGGCCAGGAGGGGTCGGAGGATGCGCGAGCGGGCGCGCGGCGTATCCAGCGCCATGCCCGCGAGCCCCGCCTCGCCGCTGCGTCGCTCGCGGCGCATGGCGATCGTCTCGTCCTGGTCGCCGGCATGATGGCCGACGAGCAGGTGGATGATGCCCTCCTCGGCGCAGGCATCCTCCAGGAGGCGGTAGCGCGCCTCGCGGGCGCGCTCCTGGATGCGTCGCGACGGTCGTGGACCGTCCCGGCTCAGGACCCGGTGGGCGATGCCGCGCGCCGCGCAGCGACGCGCGACCTCGGCCGCCTCGGCGGTCGATCCGTCCCGGAGCCGGTGGTCGACGACGAGCGCGAGCACGTCACCGCCGCGCGCGCGCGCCCAGCCTTCGGCAAGCAGCAGCAGGGCCGTGGAGTCCGCTCCGCCCGAAAGCGCGATCGCAAGGCGCTGCCGTGGCTCGAAGGGCCCGGCGGCCGCCATCGCGGCCGCGAACAGCGCCTCGACGTCT
>CANMWW010000263.1 GCA_947500965.1 Alphaproteobacteria bacterium | reverse complement strand
GGGCGCGCCGCAGGCGGCGTCGGGCGTGGCGTCGCGCCCGCGCTTCTCCGCCGTCTCCGGCGGCGCCGCCGCGCGCATGCGCAGCTGCCCCAAGTGCAGCGCGCCGTCTCTGATCCGCCAGGAAGGCTGCGACACCTGCACGAGCTGCGGCTACTCGAAATGCGCCTGAGCGCCGCGGCGCGGGCACGATGATCGACCCGGCCGTCTCCGCGCTGCTGGCGCAGGCCGCGTCGGGCCCGCACCGGCCGCGCATGGGCCTCGTCGCGATCCCGGAACGCGACTGGATCGTGCTGGGCGACGACCAGCGCGAGAAGCTGGTGCTCAAGCGCCGGCTGCTCGCCGAGCGGCACGGCGAGGTCTTCGCCGCGCTGCCGGGGACCGAGGAGGCAGGCGCCGAGGTGGCGCAACTGCTCTTCGACCACCTGCCCAGGCGCTTCCCCACGCGCTATCCGCGCATGGGCACGATGTTCGCGATCGCCGCGACGTCGGAGCTGGTCGGCATGAGCAGCCCGTCGATGCATCCGCTCGACCTCGCCGGGCGCCTCGTGCCGGACGACCTCTGCCTCGTGCAGGAGGACGCGGCGGGCGTGCCGCGCCTCGTCGCGGCCTCGCTGTGCTTCCCCTCGCGCTGGCGCCTCGGCGAGAAGCTCGGCCATCCCCTGGCGGCGATCCACGGCCCGGTGCCCGACTACGGCAAGGCGCTGGCGGCGCCGGTCGACCGCTTCTTCGGCGCGCTCGCCGACGGGCGCATCGTCGAGCGCTGGAACTGGACGATCCACGACCGCCCGGACCTGTTCCAGCCGCAGTCGCCGCGCAGGCACGCCGTGCCGCCGGAGCGCTTCGCCGACGCGCTGTTCATGCGCAACGAGCGCCAGACGCTGCGCCGCCTGCCGCGCAGCCGCGCCATCCTCTTCACGATCGACACGCGCGTCACGAGGCTGGGCGACGTGCCGCCGGCCGACGCAAGCAACCTCGCCGCCGCCATCCGGCACCTGCCCGACGGCGAGCTCGCCTACAAGGGCATCGCCGCGATCGCCGCCGCGCTGGCGGAGTGGCTCGACGCGCGCTAGCGGACGGGCTCCTCCCCGCCACGCACCGCCGCCAGCAGCTCGTGCAGCCTGCGGTCGGGGATGCCGAGCTGGTCGAGCCGGCGCACGGTGTTCTCGAGATAGGCGCTGCACGCGCCGCGCCTGCCATGCGCGCCGCGGATGATCTCCGCCATGCGCGCGATGCCGAGCTTGCCCGCGTAGCTGCGATGCGCGCGGTCGATCACGAAGCCGCGCGCATGCACCACGCGCCCGCCGACGCGCAGCCGCAGCACGCGGCAGGCATAGGCGTCGTCCAGCATCTCGCGCTCCCAGAGATAGGCCCAGGCGGCGGCCACGCGCGGGGCCGCGATGCGGTAGGCGATGCCGCGGCACGCGCCGCCGCGATCGAGGCCGAGCACCAGTCCCGGGCGCTCGGGCGTGCCGCGGTAATGCGTGGAATAGAGGCAGAAGGCGCGGTGGTAGCCGCGCAGCAGCGCCGGCCGCGCCTCCTCGAAGGGGAAGCCGGGATCCCAGGTCAGCGACCCGTAGGCGAAGACCCAGAGGTCCTTGCCCGGCGCGGGCGGTCGCGAGAGGTCTTCGGTCATGCGCTGCGGCGTCGGCATGGAGGGGCGCCGACCATAGCCGCCCCGCGCGGCCATGCAATCCCGCGACGGCGCGCCTAGCGGCGGCGCAGGTTGAGGAGGTTGCCCGCGAGGATCAGCAGGACGCCGACCGCGGTCATCGCGTCCACGCGCTCGCCGTAGATCGCCCAGCCCGCGAGCGCGGTGAGCGGCACGCGCAGGAAGTCCATGGGCACGAGCACGGTCGCCGGCGCGTGCTGCATGGCGCGCGCGAAGCAGTAGTGCGAGTAGACGCCGCAGAAGGCCACCACCGCGACCCAGCCCCAGGCCGCCGGCGTCGGCCAGGCCCAGACATGCAGCGCGGGCAGCAGGCCGATCACGCTCTGCACCACCAGCATCCAGACGCTGATCTTGATCGCCGCGTCGGTGCGCGTGAGCGACTTCACCAGCACGACCGAGGCAGCGAAGCCGAGGGCCGAGGCGAGCGCGACGAGCTGCCCGGGCTCGATCGTCGTGGCGGAAGGCCGCACGATCGCGACGACGCCGGCAAGGCCGAGGACGATCGCGATCCACTTCCCGCGGTCCATGCGCTCGCCGAGCAGCGCGACGGCGAGCACGGCCGACCAGATCGGCATGGTGAACTCGATCGCCACGACCTGGGCGAGCGGGATCATCAGCAGCGCCGCGAACCAGCAGTACTGCGCCCCGAAATGCACGACGTTGCGAAGGACGTGCTGGCCGGGCCGCGCCGTGCCCATCGCCCGCCAGCCGCCGGAGGCGTGCACCAGCGGCCAGACCATCGCGAAGCCGATCAGCGACCGCAGCTCCATGACCTGGAAGACATGGAGCCCGCGCAGCGCCTCGCGCCCCGCGACGGCGATCACGAGCATCAGCGACAGCCATCCCGACATCCACAGGGCGGCGCGCGGGAGCGAGGTGGGCTGGGTGTCCATGGCGTGAGACTAGCCGAGGGCTGGCTCGCCTGCCCAAGCTCCTCGCGCGAGGCCCTGCCCGGCACGATGCCCCCTCCGGGGCCAAGCCAGCCGGATTTCTGCCCTGCAGAGATTTCTCCCACCACCGGCTATGCTTCGCATCGCATCGCGCATGGAGTGACGCATGGACATCGACCGCGCCTCGCGGCTCTGCTTCTCGCCCGACTACGCGACCGCGCGGGCGCGCTTCCTCGATGCCTGCCGCGTCTTCGGCATCGCGGTGGAGAGCCACGAGAACCCGCATCGCGGGCCCGCGGGCGAGGTGCTCGCCACCGACGCGGCCTGGATCGGGCCGAGGGACGCGCGCCATGTCGTGGCGATGATCTCTGGCACGCATGGCGTCGAAGGCTTCTGCGGCGGCGGCGCGCAGCTCGACTGGCTGCTGTCCGGGGGCGCGGCCGCCCTGCCCCCGCGCACGGCGGTGCTGCTCGTCCACGCGGTGAACCCGTTCGGCTGGGCCTGGCTCAGCCGGACGACCGAGGAGAACGTCGACCTCAACCGCAACTGGGTGGACTTCTCCACGCCCCTGCCGCGCAACGAGGGCTATGACGAGCTCGCCGCGCATCTCGTGCCCGCCGCCATCGAGGGGCCGGCGCGCGAGGCCGCGGACGCCGCGCTCGCCGAGTGGCGTCGCACGCGCACGCTGCAGCAATGGCTGCGCGCGGTGTCCTCCGGCCAGTACGACCACCCGCATGGCCTCTTCTTCGGCGGCACGGGCCCGACCTGGGCGCGGCGCACCGAGGAGGCGATCATGGACCACCACCACCTCGCCGCACGCGACACGGTCACGGTGCTCGACATGCACACGGGCCTCGGCCCCTACGGCCATGGCGAGCCGATCTCCCACATGCCGCAGGGCAGCGAGGCGCGCGAGCGGGTGATGGCGACCTGGGGCGAGTCCGTCACCGAGCCGGCGCGCGGCACGTCCGTCTCCACGATCCGGCGCGGGCTCAGCGCGTTCGGCTGGCGCGACAGGCTGGGCGAGCGCTGCGTCTTCGTCACATTCGAGTTCGGCACGCGGTCGGTCGACGAGGTGATCGACTCCCTGCGCGGCGACTGCTGGGCGCGACGCAACGGCCTCGACGCCGGCGATCCCGTGCAACGCCGCCTGCGCGCGGCGGCGCGGCGTGCCTTCTTCCCCGACAGCCCGGACTGGAACGAGCTCGTGCTCGCGCGCAGCCGCCAGGTCATGCGCCAGGCGCTCGCCTGGGCGGGCGCGCGGGCATGAACCGCGCGACGCGCCTCGCGCGCGCAGGCGCCGTGGCGCTGGCGGCGATGGCGCTGCTCTGGGCGGGTGCATGGTTCGCCGTGGCGCGGCTGGTCGAGGGCGGCGCGCAGGCCTGGATCGACCAGGAACGCGCGGCTGGCGCGCGCATCGCGCATCGTCGCCTCGCGGTGGAGGGCTTCCCGCTGCGCTGGACGCTGGTGGCCGAGGACTACGCGATCGCCCGCGACGCGCCGCAGCCGCAATCGGCCTCCGGAGCGCGGCTGGAAGCCGGCATCGAGCCATGGGACCTGTCGCGCGTGAAGCTGCGCCTTCCGGGCGCGCATCGGCTGGAGCGCGACGGGCTGGCGCTCGAGGTGGAGGCGGCGCGGCCCGACGCGATGCTCGCGCTGCGTGCCGATGGCCGCTTCGCCGGGATCCGCGCCGATCTCGGCGATGTCTCGCTGCGCGCGCCCGGCGCCGCGGGTGCGGCGCGCGCCGCGCGCATCGTGGTCGACATCCGCGAGATCGATCCGCCGGATCCGGCGACGCGCGCCTTCCTCGCGCTCTCGCTCTCCGTCGCGGAGCTCGTGCCGCCGCCCGGCACGCGCGCGCCCTTCGATCGCGCGCTGCGCAGCGGCGAGGTCGAGCTCGCGCTGCGCGGCGAGCGTGCACCCACGGGCACGCAGGCCGCGCGGATCGCGGC
>CANMWW010000262.1 GCA_947500965.1 Alphaproteobacteria bacterium | reverse complement strand
TAGGTCTCGGCCGCGATGGCGGCGAACCAGGCCTCGGCATGGCTGGCCTCGAGCCGTCGGTCCTCCGGCGGCGCGTCGAGCGGGCTCGTGCCGCCCGATCCGGGGATCTCGGCGAGCAGGCCGTTCGCGGCCGGCCGGTAGACGCCGGCGACCGAGATGCCCGTGCCCGGCGCGACGAGGCTGTAGCAGGTGTTGATCAGCCGCGGCTCGGCGGGCGCGCGGCCGGCGAGGAGCGCGCCGATGGCGTCGGCGCAGGCCTTGGCCTGGGCGTTCGCCGCGAAGGCGGATTTCGGCATCGCGCCCATGACGGCCGCGTCGCCGATCACGTGGATCCCCGGCTGCAGCCGTGATTCGAAGCTCGCGGGATCGACCGGGCACCAGCCCGAGCGGTCGGCGACGCCGGCCTCGCGCGCGACGGGCGCGGCGCGCTGCGGCGGGATGACGTTGGCGACGTCGACGCGGTGGCGCTCGAACTCGGTGACGAGGACGCGCTCGCGCGCCTGCACCTCGATCACGCGGCCGCCGCGCGACAGCGGCACCCACTCGACGATGCCCGGATAGAGCTCGCTCCACGCCCTCTCGAACAGGCGCTGCTTCGAGAAGCCGTCCTTGGCGTCGAGCAGCAGCAGCCTGGAGCGCGGCTTGCGCGTCGACAGGTAGTGCGCCACCAGGCTGGCGCGCTCGTAGGGGCCGGGCGGGCAGCGATAGGGATTGGCCGGGATCGACATGGCGACGACGCCGCCATCCTCCATCGCCTCCAGCTGCGCGCGCAGCAGCGAGGTCTGCGGCCCCGCGCGCCAGGCATGCGGCATCGCCTCGGTCGCCGCCGCGTCGTAGCCGGGCAGGGCGTCCAGGCGGACCTCGATCCCCGGCGCGAGCACGAGCCGGTCATAGGCGAGCACGATGCCGTCGGAGAGCGCGACGCGGCGCGCGAGCGGGTCGACGACGGTGGCGGACTGCGTGGCGACCGCGACGCCCGCGGCGCGCAGCCCGTCGAAGCCGAAGCGCTGATCCTCGAGGTCGCGCAGCCCCGCGACGACGAGGTTGCTGAACGGGCAGGCGAGGTAGCTCGCCGCCGGCTCGACCAGCGTGGTGGCGATGCCCGCGGCGACGAGGCGGCGCGCGCAGGTCGCGCCCGCGAAGCCGCCGCCGACCACGACCACGCGCGGCGCGGCCTGCGCGATCGCCGGCGTGCCGAGCAGCGCGGCCGCAGGCGCGGACGCCGCGCCGCGCAGGAATCCGCGGCGCCTCATGGCGCGGGCCGCGCGAAGAAGGCGGCGAGCGCGTCGAGCTCCTCGACCGTGAAGCCCTTCGCGATGCGGTCCATCACGGTGGCGTGGCGTTCGCCCGAGCGGAAGCCGCGCAGCGCCGCGGCGAGCTCCGCCGCGGGCTGCCCGTGGATGGGCGGGATGGAGGTCGCGCGCATGGCCGGCACGTGGCAGCCGGTGCAGGCCGAGGCGCCGGGCGGCGCCTCGCCGGCCTCCGCGGCCAGCGCGGCGACTGGCGTGCAGCACCACAGCGCCGCCGCCAGGAGCCGCGCGGCGGCGGCGCCCGGGCGGGCGGCGAAGGGGCGGCGGTGCGGCCGCCCCTCCACGTTCAGGCCTTGCGCAGGTCGTGCTTGCTGAGCGGCAGGTCGCGGATGCGCTTGCCGGTCGCCGCGAAGATCGCGTTGAGCACGGCGGGCGCCGCCACGAAGATCGTCGGCTCGCCCACGCCGCCCCAGAAGTCGCCGGACGGCATGAGGATCGATTCGACGACCGGCATGTCCTCGAGCAGCATGCAGGGATAGGAGTCGAAGTTCTCCTGCTCGACCTTGCCGTCCTTGATCGTGATCTCCTGCATCAGCGCGGCCGACAGGCCGTAGACGAAGGAACCCTCGATCTGCGCGGCGACCTGCTGCGGGTTGACGACATGGCCGCAATCCGTGGCCGCGACGATGCGATGGACCTTCACCCCGCCGCGCTGCGTGATCGACACCTCGGCGCAGGCGGCGACGTAGCTGCCATAGCCCATGTGCTGCGCAAGGCCGCGGAACACGCCAGCCGGCGCCGGCCTGCCCCAGCCCGCGCGCTCGGCCACCGCGTTCAGCACCGCGAGGTGCCTGGGCGAGTTGCCGAGCATCTTCCTGCGGAACTCCAGCGCGTCCTGGCCGGCGGCGTGCGCCAGTTCGTCCATGAAGCACTCGAGGTAGATGGCGTTCTGGTTGTTGTTCACGCCGCGCCAGAACCCGGCGGGGACCGGCGGGTTGCGCATCGCGTGGTCGATCATGAGGTTCGGGATCGCGTAGCCGAACCTCCCCTCGGTGCCGCCGGGGTTGAGGCCCTGGAAGGTGATCGGGTCGCGGCCGTTCTGCAGCCCGTTCGGGTTCACGGTCGCGAGGATCGACTGGCCGGAGATGCGCATCTTCAGCGCCGTCAGGTTGCCCTGCGCGTCGAGGCCGCCGGTCAGCTTGCACATCGTCACCGGGTGGTACCAGCCGTGGAGCATGTCCTCCTCGCGCGACCAGACCAGCTTGATCGGGGTGCCGGGGAATTCCTTGGCGAGGATCACGGCCTGGCGCACGTAGTCGTGGCTGGTGGCGCGACGTCCGAAGCCGCCGCCGAGATCGATGCGGTAGACCTCGCACTGCGCCGGCGGCAGGCCCGACGCCGCCGCCGCCGTGGCGAGCGCGCTCTCGCCGTTCTGCGTCGGGCACCACACCTCGACGCGGTCGAGCGCGGCGCTCCAGCGCGCCGTCGCGTTCATCGGCTCCATCGTGACGTGGTGCTGGTGCGGCACCGAGTAGACCGCCTCGATCCGCTTCGCCGCGCTGGCCATCGCCGCGTCGGCGTCGCCGGCCTTGTTGCCCTCGAAGGCTTCCTGGGCGTCGAGGCCCGCGCGCAGCATCGCGGCCGTGTCGGCGCTCGAGGCCTTGGCGTTGGGGCCGAGGTCCCAGTCGATCTTGAGCGCGTCGAGCGCGGTCTTGGCCTGCCACCAGGTGTCGGCCACCACCGCGACCGCGCCGTCGCCGACCGCGACGACCTTGCGCACGCCGGCCCGGCCGGCGATCGAGGCGGCGTCGAAGGACCTGAGCTTGCCGCCGAGCAGGACCGGGCAGGCCTTGATCGCGGCGTTGAGCATGCCCGGCATCTTCAGGTCGATGCCGAAGACCTTGCGGCCGTCGACCTTGTCGGCGGTGTCGAGGCGGGGCATCGACTTGCCCGCGACCGTCCAGGTCTTCGGATCCTTGAGCGGGACGTCCTTGGGCGCCTCGAGCCTGGCGGCCGCCTCGGCGACCTTGCCGTAGGTCGTGCTGCGCCCGGAGGCGGCATGCGTGATCACGCCCTTTGCGACGCTGCACTCCGCGACGGGCACGTTCCATTGCTGGGCCGCGGCCTGGACCAGCATCATGCGCGCGGCGGCGCCGCCCTTGCGCACGTATTCCTGCGACTGCCGGATGCCCTGGCTGCCGGCGGTCTGGAAGTTCCCCCAGACGCGGTTGCGGGCGAGGTTCTGGCCGGGCGTCGGGTACTCGTAGCTGACCTTCGCCCAGTCGCACTCGAGCTCCTCGGCGACGAGCTGCACGAGGCCGGTGACGGTGCCCTGGCCCATGTCGATGCGCGCGACGCGCACGACGACGCTGTCGTCGGGCTTCACCACGACCCAGGCGTTGATCTCGGGCGTGGTGCCCTGGGCCGCGGCCTCGCGGCCGGCGTCGAAGGGGATGTGGAAGCCGAGCGCGAGGCCGCCGGCCGCGGCGGCGGAGCCGGCGAGGAAGCGACGGCGCGAGGTGTCGATGGCGACGGTCATTGTCATGTCCCTCCCTGCCTCAGCCCGCGATCCCGGCGGCCTGCTTGATGCCCGCCTTGATCCGGTTGTAGGTGCCGCAGCGGCAGATGTTGATCATCGCCTCGGCGATCTGCTCGTCGGTGGGCTTGGGCGTGCGCGCCAGCAGCGCGGCCGCCGTCATCAGCTGGCCCGTCTGGCAGTAGCCGCATTGCGGCACGTCGAGCGCGACCCAGGCCTTCTGCAGCGGATGCGAGCCGTCGGGCGACAGGCCCTCGATCGTCGTGATCTTCTGGTCGGGGCCGACGGCGGAGACCGGCAGCGAGCAGGAGCGGATCGGCTCGCCGTCGAGATGCACGGTGCACGCGCCGCATTGCGCGACGCCGCAGCCATACTTCGTGCCCGTCAGGCCGACCTGCTCGCGGATGACCCAGAGCAGCGGCGTGTCGGCATCCACGTTCACGTCGTGCGTCTTGCCGTTGATCGTCAGGCGCGCCATCGACCTTCCTCCCGTCAAAGCGAAGCCGCGCCGCCCCGTCGCGGCGCGCGAGGCCAAGACGCTAGAGCGCCGCGCGCGCGCCTGCCAGCCCGCAGAAGCGCCGCAAGACCACTATTTTCGTGGGGGCTCGAGAGTGGCGATCGGCGTCCCATTGCGTCGCGCGAGCCAGTGCCCCGCGCCTGGCCTCGGGCACGCATGCCCTCCCCGTCGCCGCGCTGTCGCGCGGCGCCACCCCTCCCATCCGCGCGCCGCGCGGACGGGAGGGG
>CANMWW010000261.1 GCA_947500965.1 Alphaproteobacteria bacterium | reverse complement strand
TCGAGCCTCGGCGCCGTGCGCGGCACGAGGATGGCGCGCTTGTCGAAGGACAGGATCTCGCAGAACGTGTTGTAGCCGCCCATCGCGACGACGCCCGCCGCGTTGGACATCAGGGCCTCGAGCCGCGTGTCGAAGGTGAGGGCGCGCACCCGCGGCAGCCGCTCGACGCGCTGCATGAACTCCGACTGGAGCTCGGGCTGCATGAAGGGCCCGAACACGATCAGGGCGTTGTGGGGCAGGCGCCCGTCGGCCTCGTAGGCGCGCAGGACCCAGTCGATCAGCGCGTCGCCGTCGCCGCCGCCGCCGGGCGTGACGAGGATGTAGGGCTCGCCGCCGAAGCCCTCGAGCTGGTCTGGCTTGGGCGAACTCGGCAGGCTGCGCTGCAGGTAGCCCGTGTAGCTGATCTTGCGCTTCACGGACTTGGGCAGGGTGATCCCCGCCAGCGGGTCGCAGATCTGCGGCAGGCCGTAGATCCAGATCGCGTCGTAGAGGTCGCGCAGCGCCGGCAGGACGTTCTTGCGCTTCCATTCGGGCTCGAGCAGCGCCGGGTCGTCCATCACGTCGCGCAGGCCCAGCACGAGGGGGACGCCCTTGGCCTTCAGCATGGCCAGGGTCGAGGCGACCTCGCCGCGCAGGCCAAGCGGCTCCTTGTCGACGAGGAACAGGTCGGGCGCGAAGGCGGCGGCGGTGTGGCGGATGATCGAGGCGCGGATCGCCAGGGTCTCGCGGATGTCGAGGTGCAGGTTGAGCGAGGTGTACTCGCCGTTCCGGAGCTTGATCACGCCGGGAACGCGCACGAAGTCGACCCGCGCCTTGAAGTCGAAGCTGCCGATGATCGGCGAGCCGGAGATGATCAGGACCGAGAGGTCCTTGTTCTGCTCGACGAGCGAGTGCGCGATCGTCCTGCAGCGCCTGAGATGTCCCAGGCCCATCGTGTCGTGCGAGTAGATGAGGATGCGAGGCCCGGTCCGCGCCGGACCGGGGGTGCCGTGGGCCACTGGACGTCCCCGTCTGCCTCTGGAAAACCCTAGAAACCGGGAGATTACCGGCGAGTTTCCCGGGAGTCACCCCCGCCGAATGCCGCCAGCCGCGGGTTGTGGCCCTCCCGGGCCGGGGATACCCTGACGGCCTCTCCGCGGGGAATTGACCATGGAACCGACGATTCACGGCTTCGTGCTGAGGCACGCGCGCAGGGAGACGCTGTGGGTGATCCTGCTCACCCTGCTGTCCCTGCCGATCTATTACGTCTCGCTCGATATCCCCAAGACCATCATGAACAAGGCCATCGTGGGGAAGGGCATGGAATGGCCCACCACGACACTGGGTCTTTCGCTCGACCAGGTTGGGTACCTCTTCCTGCTCTGCCTCGCCTTCCTGGTCTCGGTGCTCGCGAACGGGGCGCTCAAGCAGTACATCAACTCGCTCAAGGGCAAGCTCGGCGAGCGGCTCCTGCGCCGGCTGCGCTACGAGCTCACCAGCCGGGTCCTGCGCTTCCCGCTCCCGCATTTCCGCAAGGTCTCCTCGGGCGAGGTCATCCCGATGATCACCTCGGAGGTGGAGCCGATCGGCGGCTACATGGGCGACGCCTTCGCCCAGCCGCTCATCCAGATCGGGACGCTTGGCACCATCGTCCTCTTCCTGTTCATGCAGAACTGGGTGATGGGCCTGGCCGCGATCTCGCTCTACCCGTTGCAGGCCTACCTGATCCCGCGGCTGCAGAAGCGCGTGAACCAGCTCGGCAAGCAGCGCACGCGCGCCGTGCGCCGGCTGTCCGAGAGGATCGGGGAATCGGTCGCGGGCATCCAGGAGATCCGCGCGCACGGCACCTCGATGCACGAGCGCGCCCACTACTCGGACCATTTCGGGACGATCTACGGGATCCGCTTCGAGATCTACCAGCGCAAGGGCCTGGTGAAGTTCCTGAACAACTTCCTCAACCAGCTGGCGCCGCTGCTCTTCTACTCGATCGGCGGCTACCTCGTGATCCAGGGCGACCTGACCGTGGGCGCGCTCACCGCGGCGCTCACCGCCAACAAGGACATGTCCTCGCCCTGGAAGGAGCTGCTCGACTGGTACCAGCAGACCCAGGACGCGAAGATCAAGTACGAGCAGGTCACCGAGCAGTTCCGCCCGGAGAAGCTCGTCGACGCCGAGCTGCAGGAGAACCTCGACGAGGCGCCGCCCGCGCCGGGCCCGCTGCGCGCGATCGGCCTCGGCGCCGTCGACGAGACGGGGCTGCGCCTGCTCGAGAACGTCACCGTGGACCTCGGCGAGACCGGCCGCGTCGCGCTTGCGGGCGAGCCTGGCAGCGGGCGCGACGCCTTCGCCCAGATGCTCGCGCGGCTCATGCCGCCGGGCAGCGGCAAGCTGGCCTGGGGCGCCGCCGACATGGCGAGGCTCGCCGAGGCGACGCTGGGCGCGCGGATCGGCCATGTCGGGCCCTCGGCCTACATGTTCTCGGCCAGCGTGCGCGACAACATCCTCTTCGGCATGCGCCAGCGCCCCGTCGATCCGGCGCGTAGCGAGCCCGCCGTCGCCGCCGCGCGCCAGCGCCTCGACGCCGAATCGCGGCGCGCGGGCAATACCGACCTCGACAGCGAGGCCAGCTGGATCGACCATCGCAGGCTCGGCGCCGACGACCCGTCGCAGGTCGACGCGCTGCTGCTCGACCTCGTCGCGAAGCTGGACCTCGCCGAGGACCTCTACGGCCTCGGCCTGCGCGGCCGCATCGACCCGAAGGCCAATCCCGCGCGCGCCGCCAGCATCCTCGCGGCGCGCGCCGCGGTGGCCGAGCGCCTTGCGAGCCCCGAGTTCGCGCAGCTGGTGGAGCGCTTCGACCCGCGCCTCTACAACACCAACGCCTCGGTGGCCGAGAACCTGCTCTTCGGCACGCCGCTCGACCCGGCCTTCGAGCCCGACGCGCTCGCCGCGAACCCGGTCGTCGCCGTCGTGCTCGAGCAGACCGGCCTCGCGCGGAGCCTCGTCGCGGCTGGCCGCCAGGTCGCGGCGACGATGAACGAGATCTTCGCCGGCCTGCCGCCCGGCCACGAGCTCTTCGAGCAGTACAGCTTCCTGACCGCCGACGAGCTGGCGGAGCTGCCGGCGCTGCTCTCGCGCGTCGGCGCCGACGGCTCCGCCGCCACCGGCGCCGACCGCACGCGGCTGATATCCCTGCCGCTCAAGCTCGTCGACGCGCGCCACCGCCTCGGCATCATCGACGACGCGTTCAAGGCGCGCATCGTCGAGGCGCGCGCGCTGCTGCGCGAGTCGGTCGGCAGGCACGTCGCCTTCTTCGACCCCGACCGCTACAACGCGGCCGCCACGATCCAGGACAACATCCTGTTCGGGAAGGTCGCGCTCGGCGTCGCGCGCGCCGAGGCGCGCGTGGGCCGGCTCGTCGCCGAGACGCTCGACGCCAGCGGCCTGCGCCGCGCGGTGCTCGAGGTCGGCCTCGACTTCCAGGTCGGCGTCGGCGGGGCGCGGCTCTCCAACGCGCAGCGCCAGAAGCTCGCGCTGGCGCGCGCGCTGGCCAAGCGCCCGCGCCTGCTCGTGCTCGACGAGGCGACGCAGAGCCTCGACGCGGCGGCGCAGGCGCGCGTGATGCGCGGCGTGCTCGACGCGGCCGGCGACGCGCTCGTGGTCTGGTCGGTCGCGGGCGAGCCGCCGGCCGGCCTCTTCGACCGCGTGCTCGTCTTCGCGGAGGGCCGCCTCGTCGAGGACCGCGCCGAACCCCCCCGCGCCCTTTCCACGACCCAAGGATCGTAGAAGCGATGTCGCTCCAGGAAGAAGTCGAGATCCTCCGCCGCATCCCGCTCTTCGCGCGGATGGAGACGGCGCGGCTCAAGCTGCTCGCCTTCACGAGCCAGCGCCTGTCCTTCGAGGCGGGCCAGGCGCTCTTCCACCAGGGCGAGCCGGGCGACTCGGCCTACATCCTGATCGAGGGCGAGGCCGACGTGTCGATCGACTCGCCGGGCGGGCCGATCGTCGTGGCGACGCTCGGCAGGCACGCGATCGTCGGCGAGATCGCGATCCTGTGCGACGTGCCGCGCACCGCGACGGTCACCGCGCGGTCGCCGCTGCTGACGCTGCGCATCGACAAGGAGACGTTCTTCCGCCTCGTGAACGAGTTCCCGCAGATGGCGGTGGAGATCATGCGCGAGCTCGCGCATCGCCTCGAGAAGACCAACCAGCAGCTGCGCTCCGCCGCCGCCGCCGCGCGCGGCCGCTGAGCCGGGGCGACGCCTTGTCCCGGCTCGACAGCTTCATCCGCAGGCTCGAGGCGCAGCGCCTCTGCCTCGACTGGGCGACGGCGCGCATCGCCAACAACCCGGGGGTCGTGCTCGAGCTCGGCCTCGGCAATGGTCGCACCTACGACCATCTCGCGAGCCGGCTCGGCCCGGGGCGGGAGATCCACGCCTTCGACCGCCAGCTCGCCGCGCATCCCGGCTGCGTGCCGCCCGCCGGCCGGCTCGTCCTCGGCGAGCTGCGCGAGACCCTGCCGCGCTTCGCCGCGCGTGGCCTCGCCGTCGCGATGATCCATGCAGAC
>CANMWW010000260.1 GCA_947500965.1 Alphaproteobacteria bacterium | reverse complement strand
TGACGCCCTCGGCCATGCCGCGCGCGAGCGCTTCGGCGGGGGCGTCCTCCATGCGGCCGCGCGCCAGCACGATCGCGCCGAGCCGTGTCTCGCGCAGCGCCTGCACGGCCTGTTCGCGCTCGTCCCAGCGCAGCGTCTCGCGCGCCTCGATCCTGTCCGCGAAGCCCTCCTCGAGCTCGGCGCGGTCGAGCGGCGCGGCGAGGAAGATGCGGGCCTCCCGCGCGCCGCCATCGAGGTCCGACACGGCGAGGAACTCGCTGGCGGCGAGCGGGTCCTCCGGCGGCAGGAAGGCGCCGCGCCCATTGGCGAGGCGGAACTGCCCGGCCGCGCCACGCCGCTGGGCGATGCGGTCGGGCCAGCCCAGCGCCACCAGCGCGCCCGCGGCGTCCGCCGACGCGCCGTGGTCCGCTTCGACGCCCAGCTGCCGGCGCAGGTCGCGCGCGAGCTTGCGCGCCGCGGCGATCGCGCCACGGTCCATGCCGCGCGCATCCTCGTCGCGGCGCATGGCCTCGACGCGGATCCGGATGTCCGCGGGACGCTGCAGTCCCGGCGCGCGGCGCAGCGGGTCGCGTTCGCCGATCAGCGCGGCGAGGTCGCAGGCCAGCGCGCCCGCGCCGCGCGCGCGTGCGGCGATCAGCATGTGCGCGATGCGCGGATGCAGGCCGAGCTGCGCCATCGACTGGCCATGCGCGGTGATGCCGGCGCTTTCGTCGATCGCGCCGAGGCCGCGGAGCATCTCGCGTGCCTGGCCCAGGTTCCCGGCGGGCGGGGCGTCGAGCCAGCGCAGCGTCGCGGGGTCGCGCGTTCCCCAGCGCGCGAGTTCCAGCGCGAGGCCGGCGAGGTCGGCCTCCAGGATCTCGGGCGTGGCGAAGGCGGGCAGGGCGCGGTGCTCCGGCTCCGGCCACAGGCGATAGCAGGCCCCGGGCTCCATGCGCCCGGCGCGGCCCGCGCGCTGCTCCGCCGATGCGCGGCTGGCGCGCACGGTCTCCAGCCGGCCCATGCCGGTGTTGGGGTCGAAGCGCGGCACGCGCGACAGCCCAGCGTCGACGACGATGCGGATCCCCTCGATCGTCAGGCTGCTCTCGGCGATCGAGGTCGCGAGCACGACCTTGCGCCGCCCCGCTGGCGCGGGCCGCAGCGCCGCATCCTGCTGCTCGAGCGGCAGGTCGCCGTGGAGCGCGGCGACATCGACATGCGGGGAAAGGCCAGCGGCGGCCAGTTCGTCGGCGGTGCGCCGGATCTCGCCGAGCCCAGGCAGGAAGGCCAGCACGCTGCCGGGTTCCTCGGCCAGCGCGCGGCGGATCGCCGCCGCGACGGCGCGCTCGATTCGCTCGCCCGGCCCCGGGCGGTCGAGATGCCGGACGGCGACCGGATGGACGCGTCCCTGGCTGCGCACGACCGGGGCGCCATCGAGCAGGGTCGCGACCGCCGCGGCATCGAGCGTGGCCGACATCACCAGCACGTGGAGGTCGGGGCACAGCGCGGCGCGCGCGTCGAGGGCGAGGGCGAGCGACAGGTCGGTCTCCAGCCCGCGCTCGTGGAACTCGTCGAAGACGACGAGCCCGGTGCCCGGCAGGTCCGGCTCGCGCTGGAGGCGGCGCAGGAACAATCCGTCCGTGACGACCTCGATGCGCGTGTCGCGCGAGACGCGCGATTCGCCGCGCACGCTGTAGCCGACCGTCGCGCCGACCTCCTCGCCGAGGCTCGCCGCCATGCGGCGCGCCGCCGCGCGCGCGGCGATGCGGCGCGGCTCGAGGACGACGATGCGCCGTCCGGCGAGGGACGGCGCGTCGAGCAGCGCGAGCGGCACGCGGGTCGTCTTGCCCGCGCCGGGCTCGGCGACCAGCACGGCGCTGCCGGCGCGCTCGAGCGCCGCGCCGATCTCGTCGAGCACGGCATCGATGGGCAGGGCGGGGCCGAGGGAGCGGGACATCGCGGCGCGGATGTGACCTCGCGCCGCCGCGTTGTCAAACCGGGCGTTGCCGACGGCGGGCGCGGGCAGCAGACTGCGCGTCGCGAAAGGACCTGCCTGCATGCACCATCTGCGCGTCGTGGCCGTCGCCGCGTTCTTCGGCCTCGTCGCCTACGCGGTCGTCCAGGGACTCGTGCAGGCGAGCCGCTGGCTGGGCCTGCTGGACTGGATCGCGGGTTGATGGAGCGCGCGGCGCTGCGGCAGTCTCGGGGACCATGAACACGGCAGGCCATCTCGACCGCCTCGCGTGCCTCGCGCCCGATGCGCCGGCGCTCGCCCACGGCGACGCCCTGGTCGCCGACTATCGAGGCCTTCGCGCGCGCGTGGCCGCGCTCGCGGGCGCGCTGCGCGGGCAGCTGGGCCTGCGGCCGGGGGACCGCGTCGCCATCGTGATGGCGAACGCGCCTGCCTATGTCGAGCTGATGCTCGCGACCTGGTGGGCAGGCCTCGCGGCGGTGCCGGTCAACGCCAGGCTCCATGCCCGCGAGATCGCCTACATCCTCGACCATTCCGGCGCGCGCGTCGCCTTCGCGGCCGGTGCGACGACCGGAGTCGCGGCGGACGCGGCGCGCGAGATCGGCGCCGCGGCGCCGCGCGTCGTCGACGCGGGCTCGGCGGAGTTCGCGCGGATGCGAGGCGCCGACGGCATCGCGATGGCGGATGCCGACCCGGGCGACCTCGCCTGGCTCTTCTACACGAGCGGCACGACCGGCCGGCCGAAGGGCGCGATGCTCACCCATCGCAACCTTCTGGCGATGACGACGAGCTACTTCATCGACATCGATCCCCCCTCGCCGGGCGGCAGCCAGGTGCACGCGGCGCCGCTGAGCCATGGCTCTGGCCTCTACATGCTGCCCTCGATCGCGCAGGGGAACTGCCAGGTCGTGCCCGCGTCGGGGCATTTCGAGCCGGGCGAGCTGCTCGACCTCGTCGCGCGCTGGCCGGGCGCCTCGCTCTTCGCCGCGCCCACCATGGTCAAGCGCCTAGTGGAGCACGAGGGAACGGCGCGCGCGCGCCTCGACGGGCTGCGCGTGATCGTCTGGGGCGGCGCGCCGATGTACGTCGCGGACATCCGCGCCGCGGTCTCCGCGCTCGGCTATCGCCTCGCGCAGCTCTACGGCCAGGGCGAGACGCCCATGACCATCACCGGCATGACGCGCGCGATGCTCGAGCGCTTCCACCGCGCGGGCGACGACGCGGCCCTCGGCTCGGCGGGCTGGCCGCAATCCGTCGTCCGCCTGCGCATCGCCGGCGCGCAGGGCGAGGAGCTTCCCGCGGGGCAGGCCGGCGAGATCCTCGTGCGTGGCGACAGCGTCATGCGCGGCTACTGGCGCAACGACGAGGCCAGCGCGGCGGCGCTGCGCGGCGGCTGGCTGCATACCGGCGACGTCGGGGACGTCGACGCGCGCGGCCTGCTGACGCTGCGCGACCGCTCCAAGGACCTGATCATCTCCGGCGGATCGAACATCTACCCGCGCGAGGTCGAGGAAGTGCTGCTGCGGCATCCCGGCGTCGCGGACTGCTCGGTCATCGGCGTTCCCGACGCCGAGTGGGGCGAGAGCGTGCTCGCCTTCGTCGTGCCGCGCGCGCCTGGCGCCGCGGATCCGGCGGAGCTCGACCGCCTCTGCCTGGGGTCGATCGCGCGCTTCAAGCGGCCAAAGGCATACCGCTTGGTCGACGCGCTGCCGCGGAGCAACTACGGCAAGGTGCTGAAGACGGAGCTGCGCGCGATGGCGGCGCGGGATCCCGCTGGCGGCTAGGAAGCCTCCCCCCGCCCGAGCAGCCCGCGCACGAAGCCGACATGCTCGCGCAGGTCGTAGAGCTGGCGCGCGTAGGAGAGCGGGACCCTGATCGTGCCGACGCGCTCCTGCAGGTCGTCGAGCTCGCGCGCGATGCGCGCGCGCGCCGCGGCGTCCGGGGACGCGCGCGCCTCGGCCTCGAGGCGGCCGAGGTTGCGGTACCAGCGATAGATCCTGCGCTCGGTGTTCCAGCGGTAGAGCGGCGGGCCCAGGCGGAACAGCGGGATCAGCAGGCCGAGCAGCGGCAGCATCAGGATCAGCAGCCGCTCGCCCCAGACCGCGACCCAGAAGGGCAGGAACCGCGCGAAGGCGGATGGCCCGCTTTCGATCAGCCGCTTGGCGTAGGAGTTCAGCGGATAGTCGAGGCTCTCCACGGACGGGAAGCGGCCGGCTGGCGCGAAGAGCTGGGGCCCGCCATGGACCTCGCGCGCGACGCGTGCGAGGAGGTTCTTGAGCGCGGGGTGCATGCTCTCGTGGACGATCAGGGCCCCCGCCGGCGCGACGAGCGAGATGTCTCGCTCGGGCCTGTCGAGGGCGAGGTCGATCGCCCCGGCGGGCAGGACGACGGAGGAGAGGAACTGGAACCTCATCCTGTAGGCGTCCGCGCGCCTGAAGGAGAGCAGCTCGAGCTCCGGGTTGGCGAAGAGATCGGAGAGCGTCGGCAGGGGATGGGCGATGACGAAGATGGCGGCGTCGATCTCGCCGTCGGACAGCGCCTTGGCGGAGGCCGCGCCCGTCAGCGTGAGAGTCTCGCTGGGCCGCAGCTCGAAGCCGTT
>CANMWW010000259.1 GCA_947500965.1 Alphaproteobacteria bacterium | reverse complement strand
CGACCGCGGCAAGCGCCGGGTCGGAGGAGAATTCGTCGAACACGGAGCTGGAGACGCCGGAGGAGGCGAGCGACGCGGCGGCCTCCGCGGCGATGCCGATCGCGCCGAGGCCGGGATCGACCACGAGCAGCACCGGGCCACCGAAGCGCGCGGCGATCCCGCCGAGCCGCGAGCGCGATCCGGCGCCACCCGAGATCCCCGGCACGCGCGCGAGTTCGTAGGCCATCAGGCATGTCCCCCGCATCCGGCTATAGAGCGCCGCCCCGCCCGCGGTCGAGCGCTTTTCGCGGCGGCGGAATCCCGCTAGACCGTCGCGCGATGGAACGTCCCGCAAGCCCCTGCATCCGCGTCTGCGTGCTCGACTCCGTGACCGACCAGTGCATCGGATGCGGACGACGACGCGCGGAGATCGCCGCCTGGTCGCGCATGGACGGCGCGCAGCGCGACGCCGTCTGCGCCGAGCTTCCGGACCGGCTGCGCGCGATGACGCGGCGCGACGTGCGCGGGCGGCGCGCCGGGACCGTACGCCCCTAGGAGCTACCGCCCGGCGACGAGCCCGCGCTTCCGCCAGCGATCCCTTTGCCTCTAACCTCGCCCCGTCCGAATCCCGGGGGAGCGTCCATGAAGTCCCATGCAAAGACCGTCGTCATCGGCGGTGGCGTCGTAGGTGCCAGCGTCCTCTACCACCTGACGAAGGTCGGCTGGCGCGACGTCGTGCTCGTCGAGCGCTCGGAGCTGACCTCGGGCTCGACCTGGCACGCGGCCGGCGGCATGCACACGATCAACGGCGACCCGAACGTCGCCAAGCTCCAGCAGTACACGATCAACCTCTACAAGGAGATCGAGGAGATCTCCGGCGTCTCCTGCGGCGTGCACATCACCGGCGGCCTCATGCTCGCCGGCACCAGGACGCGCTACGACTGGCTCAAGATGGTGCATGCGCGCGGCCGCTACCTCGGCATGGACCTCGAGTTCGTCGACCTCGCGGAGGCCAAGCGGCTCTTCCCGCTGATGGAGACGAAATACTTCGTGGGCGCCCTCTACGACCCGATCGAGGGCCATGTCGACCCGTGGGGCGTCACCAACGCCTACGCGAAGGCGGCGACGCTGCAGGGCGCGACGGTGGAGAAGCACAACCGCGTGGTCGAGCTGCTGCACCGGCCCGACGGCTCCTGGGACGTCGTCACCGAGAAGGGCACGATCCACGCCGAGCACGTCGTCAACGCCGGCGGCCTCTGGGCGCGCGAGGTCGGGCGCATGGTCGGGCTCGAGCTGCCGATCCTCGCCATGGAGCACCAGTACATCATCTCCGAGGAGATCCCCGAGGTCGCCGCGTCCGAGAAGGAGATGCTCCACATCGTCGATTCCGACGGCGAGATCTACATGCGCCAGGAAGGCAAGGGCATGCTCATGGGCACCTACGAGCGCGCCGGCGTGCCCTGGTCCGAGCGCGAGACGCCGTGGAGCTTCGGCCACGAGCTGCTGAACAACGACATCGACCGCATCGCGCCCTCGCTCGAGGTCGGCTTCCGCCACTACCCCGCCATCGAGAAGGCGGGGATCAAGAAGATCATCAACGGGCCCTTCACCTTCGCGCCCGACGGCAACCCCGTGATCGGGCCGATCCGCGGCCTGCGCAACTACTGGGTCGCCTGCGGCGTGATGGCCGGCTTCAGCCAGGGTGGCGGCGTCGGCCTGTCGCTCGCCAACTGGATGGCGCATGGCGATCCCGGTGCCGACATCTGGGGCATGGACGTCGCGCGCTTCGGCGACTGGGCGACGATGGCCTACACCAACGCGAAGGTGCGCGAGAACTACTCGCGGCGCTTCCGCATCCGCTTCCCGAACGAGGAGCTCGTCGCGGCACGGCCGCTCAAGACCACGCCGATCTACGACCGCCTGAAGGCGGCGAACGCCGTCTTCGGCGACTACTGGGGCATGGAGCACGCGCTGTGGTTCGCGCCCGCGGGCGCCGAGCCGGTCGAGGAGATCACCTTCCGCCGATCGAACGCGCATCCCCATGTCGCCGCCGAGGTGAAGGCCGTGCGCGAGGGCGTCGGCCTGACCGAGATCTCGACCTACGGGAAGTTCGAGGTCGAGGGCCCGGGCGCCGAGGCCTGGCTGTCGCGCATGATGGCCAACCGCATGCCCGGGGTCGGGCGCATCGTCCTGACGCCGATGCTCAACGACCGCGGTCGGCTGATCGGCGACTTCACCATCGCGCGGCTCGCCGAGGACCGCTTCTTCCTTGTCGGCACTATGGCGGCGGAGCGCTTCTACCAGCGCTGGTTCGAGCGCCACATGCCGGAGAGCGGCGTGTCCGCGCGCGCCTGCGCGAACGAATGGGTCGGGCTGTCCATCGCCGGCCCCGGGTCGCGCGCGCTGCTGCAGAAGCTCGTGCGCGAGGACCTGTCGGCCTTCCCCTTCCTGTCCTTCCGCCGGATGGACATCGGCATGGCGCCGACGATGGTCGGCCGCATCTCCTTCACCGGCGACCTCGGCTACGAGATCTGGACCAGGCCCGAGTACCAGCGCTACCTGCACGAGTTGCTGATGGACGCCGGGCGCGACGCCGGGATCCGCCATTTCGGCGCCCGTGCCCTGCACTCGATGCGGCTCGAGAAGAGCTTCGGCACCTGGGCGCGCGAGTACCGCCCGATCTACGGGCCCGTCGAGGCCGGGCTCGGGCGCTTCGTCGCGTGGGACAAGCCGGACTTCGTCGGCCGGGCGGCCGCGCTCGAGGCGCGCGCCTCCGGCGGCGCGTTGCGGCTCTGCGCCTTCCGCGTCGACGCGGGCGACGCCGACGCGATCGGCGACGAGCCGATCTGGCATGGCGGCAAGCCGCTGGGCTGGGTGACCTCGGGCGGCTTCGGCCACTCGGTCGGAACGTCCCTGGCGCTGGGCTACGTCCCCCGCGAGGTCGCCGCGGAGATCGACGGCTTCGAGGTGGAGATCATCGGCGAGCGTCGCCGCGCGACGCGCCTGCCCGAGCCCGCCTTCGACCCGAAGGGCGCGAGGATGCGCGCATGACGGCAAGGCGCGGTCGGCGCGAGCGACAGGTCGCGGCGGAGCGCGAGGCGGCCGCCGCGTCGGCGCCCGCGCCCCAGCCGCGCCTTCCCTTCGCCCCCGTGCCGGCCGTCTCCGCCGACGAGCTGGAGGCCATCCACCTCGCCTCGCTCGGGATCCTCGAGGAGATCGGGATGGACGTGCTCGACGCGGAGGCACGCGACATCCTGCGCGACGCCGGCGGGCGCGTGGCGCCCGGCTCGCAGCGCGTGCGCCTCGACCGCCACGTGGTGGAGGCGGCGATCGGCAAGGCGCCGCGCAGCTTCCGCCTGCATGCGCGCAACCCGGAGCGCACGGCGGAGATCGGCGGCAGCGCCGTGGCCTTCGGCTCCGTCGCCAGCGCCCCCAACGTGGCGGACCGCGCGCGCGGCCGCCGCCCCGGGAACCGCGCCGACTTCGACGACCTGCTGCGCCTCGTCCAGGCCCTGCCCGCGATCCATGTCGTCGCCGGCTATCCCGTCGAGCCCACGGACATCCACGCCTCGGTCCGGCACCTCGACGCGCTGTCCGACATGCTGACGCTGACGGACAAGCCGATCCACGCCTACAGCCTCGGCCGCCAGCGCATCCTCGATGGCATCGAGATGGCGCGCATCGCGCGCGGCATCGACCGCGAGACGCTCGAGCGCGAGCCCTCGCTCTTCACGATCATCAACACCTCCTCGCCGCTGCGCCTCGACGAGCCGATGTGCATCGGCGTCGTCGAGATGGCGCGCGCCAACCAGGTGGTCTGCGTCACGCCGTTCACGCTCGCCGGCGCGATGGCGCCGGTGACGGTCGCCGGCGCGGTGACGCAGCAGAACGCCGAGGCGCTGCTCGGCCTCGTCCTCGCGCAGGCCGCGCGCCCCGGCTCGCCCTTCGTCTATGGCGGCTTCACCTCCAACGTCGACATGAAGTCGGGCGCGCCCGCCCTCGGGACGCCCGAGTACATGAAGGCGGCGCTGCTCGGCGGCCAGCTCGCGCGCCGCTACGGCCTGCCCTATCGCTCCTCCAACGCCTGCGCGGCGAACACGCTCGACGCGCAGGCCGCCTACGAGAGCGTGTTCTCGCTGTGGGGCGCGATCATGGGCGGCGCCAACCTGCTGATGCACGGCGCCGGCTGGATGGAGGGCGGGCTGCAGGCCTCGTTCGAGAAGATGATCCTCGACGCCGACCTCCTCGGCATGGTCGCGGAGTTCCTGCGCCCGCTGGGGACATCGCCCGCGGACCTCGCGCTCGACGCGATCCGCGAGGTCGGCCCGGGCGGGCATTTCTTCGGCTGCGCGCATACGCAGGCGCGCTACCGCAACGCGTTCTTCGCGCCGATGGTCTCCGACTGGCGCAACCACGAGGCCTGGCGCGAGGCCGGCGCGCCCGACGCCCATGACGCCACCGCGCGAATCTGGCGCGAGAAGCTCGCCGCCTATGCCGAGCCGCCGATGGACCCGGCGATCCGCGAGGAGCTCGCCGCCTTCGTCGCCCGCCGCAAGGCCGAGGGCGGCGTG
>CANMWW010000258.1 GCA_947500965.1 Alphaproteobacteria bacterium | reverse complement strand
GGCCATCGGCGACCAGCGAGAAGGCGATGGACGGGTTCGCCATCGCCAGGCGCTCGACCGCGTCGACGCAGGCCTGCAGCTCGGCGCGGTCGCCCTTGAGGAACTTGAGCCGCGCGGGCGTGGCGAAGAAGAGGTCGCGGATCTCGACGCGCGTGCCAGCGCCATGCGCGGCGGGCTCGGGCCCCTCGCGCCGACCGCCCTCGACGCGGATCGTCCAGGCCTCGGTGGCGCCGGCCGCGCGGCTGGTGATCGCGAGCCGCGCCACCGCGCCGATCGAGGGCAGCGCCTCGCCGCGGAAGCCGAAGGTGGAGATGCGCGAGAGGTCGTCGCCCGGCAGCTTGGAGGTCGCGTGGCGCTCCACCGCGAGCGCGAGGTCCTCGCGCGACATGCCGCGGCCGTCGTCGGAGACGACGATGGCGGCCTTGCCGGCCTCCTTGAGCGCGACGTCGATGCGCCGCGCGCCCGCGTCGATCGCGTTCTCGACCACTTCCTTGAGCGCCGCCGCCGGCCGCTCGATCACCTCGCCGGCGGCGATCTGGTTGACGAGCGTGTCGGGCAGCCTGCGGATCACGCGCGCCTGCACGGGCTCAGCCGCCCTCGCCCCGGACGCCGGCCGGCTCGCCCACGACCACGGTCAGGAAGCCCGGCGCGCCATGCATGCGGCGCGCGACGCGGCGCGCGTCCTCGATCGTGACGCCGCGGATCAGCGCGTCGCGCCGCGACAGGTAGTCCATGCCGAGCCCCTCGTGCTGGAGCGTCACGAGAAGGCCAGCCACCGCGGCGCTGGAATCGAGCGAGAGCGCGAAGGCGCCGGTCAGGAAGGCCTTCGCGTCCTCGAGCTCCTGCTCGCCCGGCCCCTCCTCGCCCATGCGCCGCCATTGCGCGCGCAGGAGCTCGACCGCCTCGCCGGCGCGGGCGTTGTCGGTGGAGAAGGACGCGAAGACGAGCGCCCCGCGGTCGAGCGCGTGGTAGGAGGTCGAGACGCCATAGGTGAGGCCGCGCTTCTCGCGCATCTCCGTCATCAGCCGCGAGTTGAAGCCACCGCCGCCGAGCACGTAGTTGACGAGCTGCGCGGCGAACCAGTCCGGGTCGTCGCGCTTCATGCCCGGCGCGCCGGACATGACGAGGGCCTGCGGCGACGCGCGGCGCAGCACGACGACGCGCTCGGCGTCGATGGCGGGCCGCGCCTCCGGCACGTCGTAGGGCGCCGCGCGCGCGGGAAGCCCGCCGAAGACCTGGTCGAGCAGCGCGCCGAGCGCGGCGGCGTCGATGTTGCCGACGACGCCGACGACGAGGTTGTCGCGCGCCATGCGCCGCGCGAGGAAGCCGCGCATCGCCTCCACCGTCGCGCCGCGCACCGAGGCGATCTCCGCCTCCGCGCCCTCGCCATAGGGATGCGCGCCCCAGGCAAGGCGGCCGAAGGCCTCGCGCAGGATCGAGCGCGGGTCCTCCTGCTGGCGCTGCAGCCCCGCGAGCGTGCGCGTGCGCGCGCGCTCGAGCGCGTCGGCGTCGAAGCGCGGCGCGACGAGCGCGAGACGGAGCATCTCCGCGCCGCGCGCGCGATGAGCGTCGAGGACGCGCAGGCTGCCCTGGATGGAGTCAGCGGACGCGCCGATGGAGAGCGAGATCGAATGCTCCTGCAGCGCGCGCGCGAAGGCGGTGGCGTCGAGCTCGCCGGCCCCCTCGTCGAGCATGTCGACGGCGAGGCGCGCCGCGCCCTGGGCGCCGGCGCCCTCGCCCGCCGTGCCGCCGCGGAAGCGGAACTGGAGCGCCACCAGCGGCAGCGTCCGGTCCTGCACCAGCCAGGCGACGATGCCGCCGGGGGAGACGACGCGCTCGATGGGCATGGCATGCGCGCGCGGCACGGCGAGCAGCAGCAGCGCGCAGGCGGCGAGCAGAAGGATGCGGCGGATCACGTGCGTGGCCTCGGCAGCAGGAACCCGGTGACGCCGCGCTCCTCCTGGAGCACGGCGCGCGCCGCGGCGGCGACCTGCGCGGCGGTGACGGCGCCGATGCGCCGTGGCCAGGACTCGATCTCCTCGATCGTGGCGCCGGTCATCAGGTCGGCGCCGATCGCGCGCGGCGCCGTGCCGAGCGCGTCGCGCGACAGGACGGTCGAATCGCGCACCCGCGCCTTCGTGCGCTCCACCTCGTCCTCGGCCACGCCCTCGCGCAGCATCGCGGCGATCTCCTCGTCGAGCGCGCGCTCGACGTCCTCGATCGCGACGCCCGGGCGCACGGCGACGCCGAAGGAGAAGGTGGAGAGGTCGAAGCTGTCGGGGTTGTAGGAGACGGAGACCGAGGTCGCGAGCTGCCGCTCGAGCACGAGCGCGCGGTGGAAGCGCCCGGCCTGCCCGCCGGCGATGTCGGCGAGGACCTCGAGCGCCGGGACGTGCTGGCTCTCGCCACGCCGCGCGCTGGGCGCGAGATAGGCGCGCGTCAGCGACGGCTGGCGCACGCGCTCGTCGCGCAGCGTCACGCGCCGCGCCGCCTGGGGCACGGGCTCGGCCGGGCGCACCCGCTCGGGCACCTCGCGGCGCGGGATCGGGCCGTAATGCTGCTCCGCCAGCCGCCGTACCTCGTCGGGCGCGACGTCGCCGGCGACCACGAGCACCGCGTTGTTGGGCGCGTACCAGCGGCGATACCAGGCCTCCGCGTCGGCGCGGGTCAGGCCGCGTATCTCGTGCTCCCAGCCGATGATCGGCCGGCCATAGGGATGGTTGAGGAACAGCGCCGCCGCGACCTGCTCGCGCAGCCGCGCGCCGGGCACGTTCTCGACCACCTGGCGCCGCTCCTCGAGGATGACGTCGCGCTCCGTGGCGACGACCTCGTCGGTCAGCACGAGGTTGGTCATGCGGTCGGCCTCCATGCGCATGACGAGGCCGAGCCGGTCGCGCGCCACCGACTGGTGGTAGGCGGTGTAGTCCCAGCTGGTGAAGGCGTTGTCGCGGCCGCCATTGCGCGCCACGGTGCGGGAGAATTCCCCCGCCGCCATGCTGCGCGTCGCCTTGAACATCAGGTGCTCGAGGAAATGCGCGATCCCCGACTTGCCCGGCGGCTCGTCGGCGGCGCCGGCGCGGTACCAGACCATGTGCGTGACGATCGGCGCGCGGCGGTTCTCGACCACCACCACCTGCATGCCGTTGTCGAGGAAGAAGCTGGTGGGCTCGAAGACCTGCGCGCGCGCCGCGCCGGGGGCGGCGTGCAGGGCGAGCAGGGAAATCAGGAGGAGGAGGATCCGCGCGGTCATGGCGCCAGAGATGCGTCGCGCGGGCCGGGCGGCAAGCGCGGCCGGGGCCGCGCTCAGAACAGGCCCTCGAGCAGGCCGCGCTGGCGGCGGCGGACGATCGGGGTATCGCCGGAATTCGCGGGGCGACCCAGCGCCTGGTTCTCGCGCAGGCGCTGCTGCTCGCGCTCGGCGTCGATCACGGTGCCCGGCGGCTCCGGCTCGCGCCAGAAGATCAGCTTGTCGGTGAAGCTGCGATCCGCGTCGGCGACGGCGCGGGCCTCGCGGTCCACGGTCGCGCGGATGGCAGGGTCGGCGCGGTCGGCGCCGGCCTTCTCCAGCAGGGCGACCTCGGCGGCGCTCGGCCGGCCTGCGCCGGCGGCGGGGGCCGCGCCAGGCCTCGCGCCGGGTCGTCCGCCGGTGATGGCCGTGCGGGCCTGGTCGGTGGTGGAGCCTTCCTGCGGGCGCGGCGCGCCCGGCGTGGGCGGGCGCAGCCCGTAGTCAGGGGGCATCGCGAGCGGCGCGCGGGTCAGGATCTTGAACTCGTCGGGCGGGGCCTTGTCCCAGCCGACCGCGCGGCGCGCCTCCGAGCAGCCCCCAAGCCCCAGCGCGAGGAGGAGGATCGGCATCGCGAGGACGGTTCGGGAAGCCCCGGAAATCCGCATGGATGCCTATTTACCGGAGGGTTTGGGCGCAAACAAGGCATCGAGCAGGAGCAGTCCCGCCCCCGCCACGATCGCCGCGTCCGCGACGTTGAAGGCCGGCCAGTGCCAGCCCGCCGCATGCAGGTCGACGAAGTCGAAGACCGCCCCGAAGCGCATGCGGTCGACCACGTTGCCGAGCGCCCCGCCGATGACCAGGCCGAGCGCCGCCGCCACCAGGCGCGAGGGCGCGCGCGCCAGCCACCAGGCCATCGCCCCGGTGATGGCCAGCGCGACCAGGACGAGGATCCAGGCCGCATCGTCGGAGCCGCGGTTGAACATCCCGAAGCTGACGCCGTGGTTCCAGACCACGACGAAGTTCAGGAAGGGCGTGGCCTCGACGACCGGCCCGCGCGGCAGCGGCACCGGCGCGCGGTCCCAGAAGGCGAGGCCGGTCAGCCAGGCGTAGAAGCCCCATTTCGTCGCCTGGTCGAGGAGCGCGACCAGCGCCGCCAGGCGCAGGCCGAGGCGCAGCATGCCGCTCACCCCGGCGCCGCGGCGTCGACCGCGTCGGCGCAGCGCATGCAGAGCATGCGGTGATGCGCATGCGTGCCGACCTCCGGCAGGACCTTCCAGCAGCGCTGGCACTTCCCGCCCTCCGCCGCGCGGAAGCCGACCGCGATGTCCGGCT
>CANMWW010000257.1 GCA_947500965.1 Alphaproteobacteria bacterium | reverse complement strand
GCCTCCGCGAGCGCGGCGCGGCGCGCGCGCGACATGCCGCGCATGGCGAGCGCGAGGCGCTCGGCGCGGTCGTCGAGGCGCTGCGCGCGCTCCTCGACCAGTCGCCGCGGGTCGCCGAGCCCCAGCGCGAGCGCCTCCAGCCGCGCGCGGCGCTCGCGCGCAAGCCGGTTGAGCGCCGCCACCAGCGAGGCGCCGGCGCGGCTGGTGCGCGCGAGCAGGTCCCCGCGCACCGGCACCGCGAGCTCGGCCGCAGCCGTGGGCGTCGGCGCGCGCTGGCTCGCGGCGAAGTCGATCAGCGTCGTGTCGGTCTCGTGGCCGACCGCGGAGACGAGCGGGATCGTGCTGGCGGCGGCGGCGCGCACCACGACCTCCTCGTTGAAGGCCATCAGGTCCTCGAGGCTGCCGCCGCCGCGCGCGACGATCAGCAGGTCGGGCCGCGGCACCGCGCCGCCGGGCTGCAGCGCGTTGAAGCCGGCGATCGCCTCGGCGATGCGCGCGGCCGCGTCGGCGCCCTGCACCGGCACCGGCCAGACGAGGACGCGGCGCGGGAAGCGGTCGGCGAGGCGGTGCAGGATGTCGCGGATGACCGCGCCGGTCGGCGAGGTCACGACTCCGATGACGTCGGGCAGGAAGGGCAGCTTGCGCTTGCGGTCGGCGTCGAACAGCCCCTCCGCGGCGAGCCTGCGGCGACGCTCCTCGATCATCCTGAGCAGCGCGCCCTCGCCCGCCATCTCCATCTGGTCGACGACGAGCTGGTACTTCGAGCGCGCGCCGTAGGTCGTGACGCGGCCGGTGCAGACCACCTCCAGCCCTGCCTCCGGCTTCACCTGCAGCCGCGCGACCTGGCTGCGCCAGCACACGCCGTCGATCAGCGAATCGGCGTCCTTGAGCGCGAAATAGACATGGCCGGAGGCCGGGCGCGTCACCCCGGAGAGCTCGCCGCGCACGCGCACGCGCTCGAAGTCGGATTCGAGCCGCCGCTTGATGGCGCCGGACAGGTCCGACACCGACATCTCGGGAAGATTGCCTAGCCTCGGTTCCGCCATGGGCTTCCTGCCGCTTCGGCGCGCATGATACAAGCCGCGGCCCCCCAGGCGGAATGGACGAAGCGCGCGCATGAGGATCCTCGTCGTTGGTTCGGGCGGCCGCGAGCACGCCCTGTGCTGGGCGATCGCCGCCTCGCCCCTGTGCCGCAAGCTCTGGTGCGCGCCCGGCAACGCGGGCATCGCGGCCGAGGCCGAGTGCGTCCCCATCGCCGCCGACGACGTGGACGCGCTGGTCGCCTTCGCCCGCGCCCAGGTGGTCGACTTCGTCGTCGTCGGGCCGGAGCAGCCGCTCGTGCTGGGCCTGGTCGACCGCCTCGCCGCGGCCGGCATCAGGGCCTTCGGGCCGGGCGCCGCGGCCGCCGCGCTCGAGGGCTCAAAGGGCTGGATGAAGGATTTCTGCGCCCGCCACGGAATTCCCACCGCGGGCTATCGCCGCTTCACCGACCCGGAGGCCGCGCGCGCCCATGTCCGCGCGACCGGCGCGCCGATCGTGGTCAAGACCGACGGCCTCGCCGCGGGCAAGGGCGTGGTGGTCGCGACCAGCGTCGAGGAGGCGATCGCCGCGATCGACGCCGCGATGGTCGGCGGGGCCTTCGGCAAGGCCGGCGCGGAGATCGTGGTCGAGGAGTTCCTCGAGGGCGAGGAGGCGAGCTTCTTCGCGCTGTGCGACGGCGAGCACGCGATCGCGCTCGGCGCGGCGCAGGACCACAAGCGCGTCGGCGACGGCGACACCGGCCCGAACACCGGCGGCATGGGCGCCTACGCGCCCGCGCCGGTCGTCGACGCGACGATGGCCGCGCGGATCATGGACGAGATCGTGCGCCCGACCGTCGCCGGCATGCGCGCCGACGGCATCCCCTACAAGGGCGTGCTCTTCGCCGGCGTGATGATCGGCGCCGCGGGGCCACGGCTGATCGAGTTCAACGTCCGCTTCGGCGACCCCGAATGCCAGGCGCTCGTCTCGCGCCTGATGTCGGACATCCTGCCCGCGCTCGTCGCCTCCGCGGATGGCGAGTTGCGCAACTTCCACCTGCGCTGGCGCGACGTCGTGGCGCTCACCGTGGTGATGGCGGCGAAGGGCTATCCCGGCGCCTACGACAAGGGCACTGAGATACGCGGCCTCGAGGCGGCGGCGAAGCTGCCCGGCGTCACGGTGTTCCATGCCGGCACGGCCGCCTCCGGGGGCAGGGTGCTGGCGACCGGCGGGCGGGTGCTCTCGGTCACGGGCACCGGGCGCAGCGTGCGCGAGGCCCAGGCCCGCGCCTATGCCGCGGTCGACGCGATCGACTGGCCGGGCGGCTTCTGCCGCCGCGACATCGGCTGGCGGGCGGTCGCGCGCGAGGACGGCAAGGCGTGAGCGACGACCCGCGCGGCCTCGACCATCCCTGGGCCGACGGCCCCGCGCAGGGCACGCTGCGCGAGGTGGCGCCCGGCCTGTTCTGGCTGCGCATGCGCGTGCCCTTCCCGCCCGAGCACATCAATCTCTGGCTGGTCGAGGATGGCGATGGCTGGGCGATCGTCGATTGCGGCCTCGGCCTCGACGAGACCCGCGCCGCCTGGGAGCGCATCTTCGCCGAGGGGCTCGGCGGGCGGCCCGTCACGCGCATCCTCGTGACGCATTTCCATCCCGACCATCTCGGCCTCGGCACCTGGCTCGCCGCGCGCTGGGACGCCGAGGTCTGGATGACGCAAGGCGAGTGGATGACCGCGCGCGGCGTCCACGCCGAGGCGGGCGAGGCGGAGATCGCGAACAAGATCGCCTTCTACCGCCGCAACGGCGTGGCCGAGGAGGCGCTCTCGGGCTTCGCCACGCCACCGAATTCCTTCTACCGCTCGATGGTGCCGGCGGTCCCGCAGCGCTTCGTGCGCCTGTCCGGGGGACAGACGCTGCGCATCGGCGCGCATGAGTGGCGCGTCATCCTGGGCCGCGGCCACTCGCCCGAGCATGCCTGCCTCTGGTGCCCGGCGCTGGGCGCGCTCGTGTGCGGCGACATCCTGCTGCCGCGCATCTCGCCCAATGTCTCGGTCTGGGCGACGGAGCCGCTGGGCGACCCGCTCGCCGAGTATCTCTCCTCGCTCGACGGCTTCGCAGGCGTGCCGGCGGACACGCTGGTGCTGCCCGCGCATGGCCAGCCCTATCGCGGCATCCATCGCCGCATCGCCGCGCTGCGCGCGCACCACGACGAGCGCCTCGACCGCATCGCGCGGGCGCTCGCCGAGGGGCCGCGCCACGCCGTCGGCTGCTTCCCGCTCCTGTTCCGGCGCGAGATCGGCGCCGCCAACATGGGCCTCGCGCTCGGCGAGGCGGTGGCGCATCTCCACCTGCTGGTCTCGCAGGGACGCGCCGTGCCGGCCGCGGGCCCCGGCGGCGTGCGCGTCTTCGCGGCAGCCTGAAGCGACGCCAAGGGGGGCGGGCATGATCCACGAACTTGCGATCCAGGACTTCCGGCCGGGGCGGGCCGCGGAGGCGGCGCGCATCGCGGGGACCGCGGAAGCGGCGATCCGGGGCGATGCCCATGGCGTCCTCGCGGGATGCTGGATCTCGGAGGTCGGCGTCCTCAACCGCATGCTGACCCTGCGCGCCTTCGACTCGCAGGATGCGCGCGAGCGCGCGCTCGCCGACCTCGCCGCGCTGCCGCGCTGGCAGGAGGAATGTCGCGCGCCGCTCCACGACCTGCTCCTCGGCGAGGAGGCGCGCCTGCTGCGCTGCGTCGCGGGGCCGCACGCGCCAACGGCGGGCGGGATATACGAGTTGCGCCACTACGCGCTGCGGCCCGGCGGCCTGGACGCGTGGATCGCGCTGTTCGTCTCCGCGCTGCCCGCGCGCACCCGGCATTCCCCACTCGTGGGCCTCTTCCGCCCGCTCGCCGGTCCCGCCGACGAGGTCTGGCACCTCTGGTCCTATCCGGGCCTCGACGCGCGCATGCGCGCGCGAGACGCCGCCGCCGCGGACCCGGAGTGGAAGGCCTTCCTCGCGCGCAGCCGCGAGCAGCGCCTCGTGCAGCGCATGTCGAACTCCATCCTCCTGCCAGCGGCGCATTCGCCGCTGCGCTGACCTCCAGCCACGCGCCCCGGAGACACCCACATGGACCTCGGCATCGGCGGTCGCACCGCCCTCGTCTGCGCGGCGTCGAAGGGGCTGGGCCGGGCCTGCGCGGAGGCGCTGGCGGCAGAAGGCGTGGCGCTGACGATCGCCGCGCGCGGGGCGGAAGCGCTGGAGGCGACGGCGCGCGCGATCCGCGCCGCCGCGGGCGTCGATGTCCGCACGGTCGCCTGCGACGTCACGACCGGGGATGGCCGCGCCGCGCTGCTCGCGGCCTGCCCGGCGCCCGACATCCTCGTGACCAACGCGGGCGGCCCGCCGCCCGGCGACTTCCGGGACTTCGGGCTGGAGGACTGGCGCCGCGCGCTAGAGGCCAACATGCTCGCGCCGATCGCCCTGATCCACGCCACGGTCTACGGGATGATGGAGCGGGGCTTCGGGCGCATCGTCAACGTGACGAGCTTCTCGGTGAAGGCGCCGATC
>CANMWW010000256.1 GCA_947500965.1 Alphaproteobacteria bacterium | reverse complement strand
GGCAAGCCGATGAACTCCGTCTGGATGATGGCGCATAGCCAGGCGCGCGGCTCGCCCCAGCAGATCAAGCAGCTGGCCGGCATGCGCGGCCTCATGGCCAAGCCCTCGGGCGAGATCATCGAGACCCCGATCATCTCGAACTTCAAGGAAGGCCTCACCGTCCTCGAGTACTTCAACTCGACGCACGGCGCGCGCAAGGGCCTGGCCGACACGGCGCTCAAGACGGCGAACTCGGGCTACCTCACCCGCCGCCTGGTCGACGTGGCGCAGGACGTGATCATCATCGAGGACGATTGCGGCACCGAGGCGGGGCTCACCGTCCGCGCCGTGGTCGAGGGCGGCGAGGTCATCTCGCCGCTCGGCGAGCGCGTCCTCGGCCGCACCGCGGCGGTCGACGTCGTCGATCCGCTCGATGGCCGCGTGCTGGTGAAGGCGCGCGAGCTGATCCAGGAGGCCGACGTCGAGCAGATCGAGAAGATCGGCCTCGAGTCGGTGAAGATCCGCTCCGTGCTGACCTGCCAGTCCACCGGCGGCGTCTGCGCCCGCTGCTACGGGCGCGACCTCGCCCGCGGCACCCCGGTCAATGTCGGCGAGGCGGTGGGCATCATCGCCGCGCAGTCGATCGGCGAGCCCGGCACCCAGCTGACCATGCGCACCTTCCACATCGGCGGCGCGGCGCAGGTCAAGCTGGAGAACACGGTGGAGGCGGCCTTCGACACGAAGGTGACGGTGCGCAACCGCAACGTCGTCGTGAACTCCCAGGGCGAGCGCATCGTCATGGGCCGCAACGTCGAGATCGTGCTGGTCGACGGCGCCGGGCGCGAGCGCGCCAGGCATCGCGTCCCCTACGGCGCGCGCCTGCTCGCCGACGAGGGCGAGGCGGTCAAGAAGGGCCAGAAGCTGGCCGAGTGGGATCCGTACACCCTCCCGATCATCACCGAGAAGGAGGGCGTGGCCCACTACGTCGACCTCGTCGAGGGCCTGTCGGTCCGCGAGGTGGTCGACGAGGCGACCGGCATCACCAGCAAGAGCGTCATCGACTGGCGCCAGCAGCCGCGTGGCGCCGACCTGCGCCCGCGCATCGTGCTGCGCGACGAGCGGGGCGAGCAGATCCTGCTCTCGAACGGCCTGGAGGCCCGCTACTTCCTCCCGGTCGAGGCGATCCTGTCGGTGTCCAACGGGGCGACCGTGAAGGCCGGCGACATCATCGCCCGCATCTCGCGTGAATCGTCGAAGACCCGCGACATCACGGGCGGCCTGCCGCGCGTGGCCGAGCTGTTCGAGGCGCGCCGCCCGAAGGACTTCGCGATCATCAGCGAGGGCGAGGGCCGCGTCGAGTTCGGCAAGGACTACAAGACCAAGCGCCGCATCGTCGTCCGCCCGGGCGACGAGACGCAGCCGGCGGTCGAGTACCTGATCCCGAAGGGCAAGCATATCGGGGTGCAGGAAGGCGACATGGTCCAGCGCGGCGACACGCTGGTCGACGGCCATCGCGTGCCGCACGACATCCTCAGGGTGCTCGGCGTCGAGGAGCTCGCGAGCTACCTCGTCAACGAGATCCAGGACGTCTACCGGCTGCAGGGCGTGAAGATCAACGACAAGCACATCGAGGTGATCGTCCGCCAGATGCTGCAGAAGGTGGAGATCGTGGACCCCGGCGAGACGACCTTCCTGGTCGGCGAGCAGGTGGACCGCGACGAGTTCGAGGAGGTGAACCGCAAGGCCGCTGCCCAGAACCTGCGCGAGGCTTCCGCGCAGCCCGTCCTGCAGGGCATCACCAAGGCTTCGCTGCAGACGCGCTCCTTCATCTCCGCGGCCTCGTTCCAGGAGACCACGCGCGTGCTCACCGAGGCGTCGGTGATCGGCAAGACCGACAGCCTGATCGGGCTGAAGGAGAACGTGATCGTCGGCCGACTCATCCCGGCCGGAACGGGCGCGGTGATGAACCGCTTCCGCGAGATCGCGGCCGACCGGGATCGCGAGCTGCTCGCCCAGCAGGAACAGCAGCAGCAGCAGGCCGAGCAGTCGGAGCCCGTCGAGGGTGGCGACGATGGCGAGGAGAAGCCGGCGCGCCGGTCCTCCGCGGCCCCGAGGCGTCGCGCCCGGGCCTGAGCCGCCCCAGCAGCAAGCGGCATGGAGCGCCGCCGCCGGGAGACCGGCGGCGGCGTCTTCGTTTCGGGGGCGCGCAGGCGCCGCCCCGCGCGCCTCGCTCAGGCAGCCGTGTAGCCGCCGTCGACCTTTAGGTCGGTGCCGGTGACGAAGGCGGAGCTTTCCGTCGCCATGAACCAGATCGCCTCGGCGATCTCGTCGGTCGTCGCGATGCGCCCCATCGGGTGCGTCGGGGTCATGTTGCGCACCGCGGCCTCGGCCGAGCCGTGGCGCGTGATCACGCGCTCGGTCAGCACGCCGCCCGGCGACACGCTGTTCACGCGCACGCCCTTGGGCGCGAGCTCGAGCGCGAGCGCCTTGCCGAGGTTGATGAGCCCGGCCTTCGCCGTGCAGTAGGGCGTGCGACCCGGTCCGCCGACATGGCCCATGTTGGAGGCGATGTTGACGATCGCGCCGCCCCCGGCCTCGACCATGCGCGGCACGGCGTGCTTGCACATCAGGAATGTCCCGGTCAGGCAGACATCGAGCACGATCTGCCAGCGCTCGAGCGGGGTGTCCACCAGCGGGATGGTCGGGTCGAAGGGCGCCGCGCAGTTCACCAGGGCCCGGATGGGCGAGCGCCACGCCGCCACGGCGCGCAGCGTGGCCGAGACCTCCGCCTCGCTGCGCACGTCGCATCGGAAGCCCTCCGCCTGGCCGCCGGCCGCGCGCACCGCCTCGACGGCGGGCGCCGGGTCCTGGACGTCGATGCAGGCGACGGCGAAGCCGCCGCGGGCGAGCCGCACCGCGGCGCCGCGCCCGATGCCCGCGACCGCCCCCGTCACCACCGCGACGCCGCGGTCCTGCTTGGTTTCCGTCATGTCCGTCTCCTCGCTTGTTGCGTTCGTGTGTTCGCCTCAGTCGATCCATCGCACGCCCGGACGGGCGAGCGCGTCGTCGAGCCAGGGCGGGCATTTCATGCCGGCGCGCACCGCCGCGTCCATCTCCGCCTCCTTTCGGCGGACGGCCTCGAGCTCGGCCGTCGCCTCCGCGAGCCTGGCGCGCGGGACGACGACGACGCCATCGGCGTCGCCGAGCACCAGGTCGCCGGCCTCCACGACGCAGCCGCCGATCGACACCGGCATGCCGACCCCGCCGGGGCCGTTCTTGAAGGGGGAATTGGGGGAGACGCCGCGGGCGTGCACCGGGATGCCCGCCTCGCGGATCCCGGCCACGTCGCGGACCAGCCCGTCCGTGACCACGGCGACGATCCCGCAGTTCCGCATCATCCCGACCACCAGGTCGCCGATGACCGAGAACCCCTCGGCGGCGCCGGTCGCGATGACCATCACGTCCCCGGGCCTTGCCAGCCGGAGCGCGGCATAGGGCGCGAGGTTGTCGCGCGGCGTCGTCCAGACCGTGAGGGCTGGGCCGGCGAAGCCGCCGCCGTCCCAGGCCGGGCGGATCGAATTCCCCAGGGCGCCGGAGCGGCCGAGCGCGTCGACCGCGAATCCCGTCGGGACGCCCCTCCAGGCGGCGACCGACTCGGGCGATGGCCGGGGCCAGTCGCGCCTCAGCGTAAGGGTCGGCGGCTCGGCCATGCGTCTCCTCCGGGGGGTGCCGGCTTGTGTCGCCGGCGAGGCCGGCACGCTACATCCTGTGGGCCCGTCGCAAGAAGCGTTGTTCCGCGCATGTCGACGGGGAGAGCAGGGGGGCGACGGGAAAAAAGAGAGCCAGCCGTGCTTGACGCTTCGTTGGGCGAGCGCGTATAAGCCCCGCCGCTACGCAGACTCGGTCGTCGGGCAAACCGAAACACGGGGCTGCGCAGCGAAAGATCCAGTGAGCCGTCCTCGAACGGCCTCGTCGCCGAGCAAGCTCGGCGATCACAAGCCTGCGGAAGGGCCGATCATGGCCTCCTGCGGGCATTTCGTTTCGCCCGCGCGCCGGATGGGCCGGCACGCGGAAATGGTCCCGCCGAGGGGTGGGCCGATGAGGGAAGTTGGATGCCGACGATCAACCAGCTGATCGCCAAGGGACGTCACCCGAAGTCCTCGCGCAACAAGGTGCCCGCCCTCCAGGGCAGCCCGCAGAAGCGTGGCGTGTGCACCCGCGTGTACACCACCACGCCGAAGAAGCCGAACTCGGCGCTGCGCAAGGTCGCGAAGGTGCGCCTGACGAACGGCTTCGAGGTGATCGGCTACATCCCCGGCGAGGGCCACAACCTCCAGGAACACTCCGTCGTCATGATCCGCGGCGGCCGCGTCAAGGACCTGCCGGGCGTGCGCTACCACATCCTCCGCGGCGTGCTCGACACGCAGGGCGTCAAGGACCGCAAGCAGCGCCGTTCGAAGTACGGCGCGAAGCGTCCGAAGTGAGCGCGTAAGGAGAGATCGAGATGTCCCGTCGCCGCCGCGCAGAACGCCGCGAAGTCCTTCCCGACGCCAAGTTCGGGGATACCGTCCTCACGCGCTTCATGAACGCGCTGATG
>CANMWW010000255.1 GCA_947500965.1 Alphaproteobacteria bacterium | reverse complement strand
TGAGGCGCGGAGGCGCGCGGCTCAGCGCGCGTCGTTGAGATGGCAGGCCGCGCGCCGGCCGGGCGCGATCTCGCGCAGCACCGGCGCCTCGATCCTGCAGCGCTCCGTGGCGTGCGGGCAGCGCGGGTGGAAATGGCAGCCCGGAGGCGGCGCGAGCGGCGACGGGATCTCGCCCTTCACCGGCGCGAATTCGCGGCGGCGCGTGTCGAGGCGCGGGATCTCGGCGAGCAGCGCGACCGTGTAGGGATGGTTGGGCGCGGAGAAGATCTCCTCGGCGCTCCCCTCCTCCACGACGCGGCCCAGGTACATGATCACGACGCGGTCCGAGAGGTGGCGCACCACGCCCAGGTCGTGGCTGATGAAGAGGTAGGTGAGCGCGAGTTCCTCGCGCAGCTTCATGAAGAGGTTGAGGATCTGGGCCTGGATCGACACGTCCAGCGCCGCCACGGCCTCGTCGCAGACGACGAATTCCGGGCGCACCGCGAGCGCGCGCGCGATGCCGATGCGCTGGCGCTGGCCGCCCGAGAACTGGTGCGGGAAGCGCCGCTTGTAGGCGGGGTCGAGGCCCACGCGGACCATCGTCTCGTCGACATGCGCGTCGTAGGACGCGCGCGGCACCAGCCCGTGGTAGGCGGGCGCCTCGCCGATGATGTCGCGCACCCGCATGCGCGGGTTGAGGGACGCGAACGGGTCCTGGAAGATCATCTGGACGGCGAGCGCCGCGCGGGTCGCCTCCCTGCCGTCCATCTCCGAGGCGCGACGCCCGCGATAGAGCACCTCGCCCTCGCTCGGCTCGAGGATGCCGGCGACCATCCGGCCGAGCGTGGACTTGCCGCAGCCGGACTCGCCGACGAGGCCCACCACCTCGCCCTCGCGCACGGCGAGGTCGACGCGGTCGACCGCGTGGACGACCTCGGCCTTCATCCCGGCCCCGAGCATGTTGGCGAGCTTCGCCGCCGCGTCGAGCGGCTTCGAGAAGCGCTTCGAAACGCCCTTCAGCTCGACGATCGGCGCGGCGCTCATGGCACGGGCTCCACCAGCGGATGGACGCAGCGCGCGACGCGCCCGGCGCCGAAGCCGCGCTCCGCGGGCTCGCTGGCGCAGGCCTCGTCCGCGCGCGCGCAGCGGGTGCGGAAGGCGCAGCCGGCGGGAAGCGAAAGCATCGACGGCATCACGCCGGGGATCTGCTGCAGCGGCTGGCCGCGCAGGTTCCGGCTCGGCACCGAGCCGATCAGGCCCGCCGTGTAGGGATGCGCGGGGCGGTCGAGGACGTCGTCGACGGTCCCGCGCTCGACGATGCGGCCCGCGTACATGACGCAGACCTCGTCCGCGAGCGACGCGACGACCGAGAGGTCGTGGGTGATCCAGAGCAGCGCGGTCCCGGTCTGCCGCGCGAGGCGCTGCATCTCGAACAGGATCTGTCCCTGGATCGTGACGTCCAGCGCCGTCGTGGGCTCGTCGGCGACGATCAGCTCGGCGCGGTTGAGCAGCGCGATCGCGATCGCCACGCGCTGGCGCATGCCGCCCGAGAACTGGTGCGGATAGGCGGCGAGCCGCTCGTCCGGGCTGGGTATGCCGACCTGCCCGAGCGCGTCGCGCGCGCGCCGGCGCGCCTCGTCGCGCGACACGTCCTCGTGGGCCCGGATCGCCTCGATCATCTGCGTGTCGATGCGAAGGACCGGGTTCAGCGTCATCATCGGGTCCTGGAAGATCATCGCGATCCGGCGGCCGCGCAGGTGGCGCAGCTCGTCCTCGGGCATCGCCGCGATGTCCCTGCCGCCGAAGAGGATGCGCCCGGAGACGATGCGTCCGGGCGGGTCGACGAGGCCCATGATGGAGAACCCGGTCACCGACTTGCCGGACCCGGACTCGCCGACGAGGCCCATCACGCGGCCGCGGTCGACGGAGAAGGACACGCCATCGACGGCCTTCACGACGCCGGCGCGGGTGTGGAACCAGGTGCGGAGCTCCTCGACGACGAGCGTGGGCGCGGTCATGGGCGGCCTATTTCTGCAGCCGCGGGTTGAGGACGTCGCGCAGCTGGTCGCCGACGAGGTTGATCGAGACTATGGTCACGAGCAGCGCAACGCCGGGGAAGAAGCTGATCCAGTACTTGCCGGAAAGCAGGTACTCGAAGCCGTTGGCGATCAGCAGGCCGAGCGACGGCTCGGTGATCGGCAGCCCGATGCCGAGGAAGGACAGCGTCGCCTCCAGCGCGATCGCATGGGCGACCTGGACCGTGACCACCACGATGAGCGGCGGCAGGCAGTTCGGCAGGAGGTGGCGGAAGACGATGCGCCGATGGCCGAGCGCGAGGCAGCGCGCGGCCTCGATGTATTCCTTGCGCCGCTCGACCAGCGCGGTGCCGCGCACCGTGCGCGCGTAGTAGGCCCACTGCACGCAGATCAGCGCGAGGATGATCTTCCACGTCCCCTGCCCCAGCACGGCCAGCAGGATCAGCGCGACGAGGATCGAGGGGAAGGAGAGCTGGATGTCGACGACCCGCATCACCACGCTCTCGACGCGGCCCCCGAAATAGGCGGCGAGCAGCCCCGCGGCCATGCCGATCGCCAGCGCGCCGACCGCGCTCATCGCGCCGACGCCGAGCGAGGTGCGCAGCCCGTAGAAGATCGCGGAGAGCATGTCCCTGCCCTGGTCGTCCGAGCCGAGCCAGAACACGAAGCCCTCCAACGACTTCGTCATGGGAGGCTGGCGGCCATCCATGATGTCGAGCTGGTTGAGGTCGTAGGGGTTCTGCGGCGACAGCAGCGGCGCCAGGAGCGCGGCGCCGAGAACGAGCGCGAAGACCGCAAGCCCGGCCATCGCGACGCGGCTCTCGGCGAAGTCGGCGACGAAGCGCCGGAGGGGGGTCTGCACCCCCGGGTCGCGCGTGGCCTGCGCCATGCTCATCCCTTCGCCTCGGAGAGGCGGACCCGCGGGTCGAGCACGGAATAGAGGATGTCGACCACGAGGTTGATGACGATGAACATGAACACGATGATGCAGAGATAGGCCACGATCACCGGACGGTCGAGGCGCTGGATCGAATCGATGATCAGCTTGCCCATGCCCGGCCACGCGAAGATCGATTCCGTCACGACCGCGAAGGCGATGGTCGATCCGAGCTCGAGGCCGATCACGGTGACGATCGGGATCAGGATGTTCTTGAACACGTGGACGAAGACCACGCGGCGCATCGGCAGGCCCTTCGCCCGGGCGAAGCGCACGTAGTCCATGAGCATGTTCTCGCGCATGCCGGCGCGCGCGAGGCGGATGATCAGCGAGATCTTGAACAGCGCGAGGTTGAGCGCCGGCATGGCGAGGTGCCGCAGCCCATCCACCGTGAAAAGGCTGGACGTGATGCCGAGATAGGTCGCCGTCTGCCCGCGCCCCGTGGAGGGCAGCCAGCCGAGGTTGACCGCGAAGACCATGATCAGCATGAGCCCGACCCAGAAGGTCGGCAGCGAGAAGCCGAGGATCGACCCGGCGAGGATCGCCTTGGCGCCCGCCGAGTTCGGGCGGTAGCCGGCGTACATGCCCAGCGGCAGCCCGACCACGATGCCCAGCAGCAGCGCCGAGACGGCGAGCTCGAGCGTCGCGGGCATGCGCTGCAGGATCAGCGTGATCGCCGGCATGTTGAAGACGAAGGAGCGGCCGAGGTCGCCCTGGAACGCCGCGCCGAGGAAGGCGAAGTACTGGGCCCAGACCGGGCGGTCGAGGCCGAGCGCGGCCTTGGCGCGCTCGCGCTCGATCTGGTCCGCCTCGGGCGAGATGAAGATCTCTATCGGGTCGCCGATCGCGTAGACGCCGAAGAAGACGATCAGCGACATCACGAACAGCACCAGGCCGCTCTGCATCAGCCGCCTGATGACGAAGACGGTCATCCTCGCGTCGCTCCCGGGGCGCCGGCGGGCATCAGTTGCCCGGGCGGACGAACTGGGCGAGCGAGTACTCGTCCTGCCGCGCGCTGTAGGTGACGCCCTTGCGCGTCGCCCAGGAGTTGACCTGGTAGTAGAGCGGCACGATGCCCGCGTCGGTCCCGATGGCGAGCTCGCTGGCCTGGAACAGCAGCTTCTCGCGCTCGGCGTCGTTCACCGTCGCCAGCGCCTTCTCGAGGATCTCGTCGACGCGCGGGTTGCCGTAGCGGCCGCGGTTGGAGGCGCCCATGCCCTTCTCGCGGCTTGGCGTCGCGAGAAGCGAGCGCAGGCTGTCCGAGGTCTCGCCCGTGTTGCTGCCCCAGCCGAAGAGCGTGACGCTGAACGCGTAGCCGGGCGCGCTGGCCTGCGACGCGTAGGTCGCCCAGGGCAGCGTCACCACCTTCGTGTCGATCCCGACGCGCGACAGCATCGGGCCGATCGCCTGCAGCACGCGCTCGTCGTTCGGGTAGCGGTCGTTCGGGCCGTGCAGCGTGATCGCGAAGCCGTTCTGGTAGCCGGCCGCCGCGAGCAGGGCGCGCGCGCCCTCCTGGTCGAGGGCGTCGGGCCTGAGGTTCGGCGACACGCCGAAATTGCCCTCCGGCAGCAAGCCGCCCGCGGGGAGCGCATCGCCGTCGAAGACGCGGTCGACGATGGCCGCGC
>CANMWW010000254.1 GCA_947500965.1 Alphaproteobacteria bacterium | reverse complement strand
CGCGGGCATGGCCATGGCCGCCATCTTCGGCCTGCTCGTGCTCGGGCTGGTCGCCAACCAGGTCGCCTGCGGCCTCGCGCTGACCATCCTGGGGCTCGGCCTCTCCGGCCTCGTGGGGCAGGGCATGGTGGGGCAGAGGGTCGACCCGGTGGGCCCGGTCGACATCCCGGGGCTCGGCTCGCTGCCGGTCGTCGGCAAGCTCGTCTTCGGCCTCGACCCCTTCGTCTACGCGTCCTTCGCGCTGGTGGCCGGCACCTGGTGGTTCCTGTCGCGGACCCGCGCCGGGCTGGTCCTTCGCGCGGTCGGGGACAACCACGCCTCGGCCCATGCGCTGGGCCACGACGTGCGCCTCGTCCGCTTCGCCGCGCTCATGTTCGGCGGCGCCTGCGCCGGACTGGCCGGGGCCTATGTCGCGCTCGTCTACACCCCGTTCTGGGTGACGGGCATGACCGCCGGGCGCGGCTGGATCGCGCTGGCGCTCGTCGTCTTCGCCTCGTGGCGGCCCTGGCGGCTGCTGTTCGGGGCCTATCTCTTCGGGGCCATGTCGATCGGCCAGCTCCACCTCCAGGCCATGCGCGGGGCGTTGCCGGACTTCCTCGTCCTGCCCGGGCAGTTCTGGTCGGCGCTGCCCTATGCCGCGACCATCGTGGTATTGGTCCTGATATCCCGTTCGCGCGGAAGGCGCGCCTCCGAGCCCGCGATGCTCGGGACGCCCTTCTCGCCGGACCGTTGACCCCCCCAGCACCCACAAGGAGGATGAACAGGATGCGACGTAACTTCATCGCGCTCGCGGCGGCAGCCGTCGGCGCGCTCGCGATCGGCGCAGGCGTCGCGACCGCGCAGCAGAAGCTCAAGATCGGCTTCGTCTATGTCGGCCCGGTGGGCGACTTCGGCTGGTCCTACCAGCACGACGAGGGCCGCAAGGCCGTGGTCGCCAGGTACGGCGACCGCGTGGAGACCACCTTCGTCGAGAAGGTCTCCGAGGGCCCCGACGCCGAGCGCGTGATCGAGCAGCTCGCCCGCTCGGGCCACAAGCTCATCTTCACGACCTCGTTCGGCTACATGGAGCCGACGATCAAGGTCGCGCAGCGCTTCCCGAACGTGTGGTTCGAGCACGCCACCGGCTTCAAGCGCGCGCCCAACGTCGCGACCTACGACGCGCGCTTCTACGAGGGGCGCTACATCATCGGCCAGATCGCGGCGAAGATGTCGAAGACGGGGACGATCGGCTACATCGGCTCGTTCCCGATCCCCGAGGTCGTCGCGGGCATCAACTCCTTCATGCTCGGCGCGCAGTCCGTGCGCCCCGACATGAAGATCAAGGTCGTGTGGGTGAACTCCTGGTACGACCCGGGCAAGGAAGCCGACGCGGCGAAGACCCTGATCAGCCAGGGCGCGGACATCATCTCGCAGCACACCGACAGCGCCGCGGCGATGCAGGTCGCGCAGGAGCGAGGCGTCTTCGCGTTCGGCCAGGCCTCCGACATGATCAAGTTCGGCCCGAAGGCGCAGCTGACCTCGATCATCGACGACTGGGCGCCGTACTACGTCGAGCGCGTCGGCCTCGCCCTCGAGGGCAAGTGGGCGACGGGCGCGGTCTGGGACGGCCTCGACAAGGGCAAGGTCAAGATGGCGCCCTACACGAACATGCCGGACGACGTGAAGAAGATGGCCGAGGCCACCGAGGCGGCGATCAAGGGCAAGACGCTGCATCCCTTCAAGTGCCCGCTCGTTCGCCAGGACGGCACGACGGTCGAGTGCAAGGGCGCGGGCCATCTCTCGGACGAGCAGATCGCCAGCATGAACTTCTACGTGAAGGGGATCGACGAGAAGATCCCGAACTGAGGACGGGTCGTCCCGCGGGACGCGAGGTGGCATCGCGCCGCCCGCGTCCCGCGGGTTCCCCGATGGCACGATGAAGACCATCCTTCCGCTTGTCTGCGCCGCTGCCGTCGCAGCCAATCCTGTCCTTGCCCAGACCGTGGTGGTGGACGGCGCGGCGTGCCGCGCGCTGGCGAACCACCAGCCTGCGCCCGATGTCGCCTATCGGCCCGGCGTCGATGTCAGGGGCAGGCCGGTCGTCGGCGCCGACCTCAACCCGTCGCCGCCGGTCCTGCCGCCGACGCTCACCTTCGACCTCAATGCCGACCTCGCGCCCTTCCTGCCGGCGGGATCGCGGCTTTCGCTCCCGCAAATGGGCGTAGGGCGCGTGACGCTCGGCCCGGACGGCAAGGTCATGTTCAACGGCCAGCAGGTCGGGCAGGGCGATGGCGCCGCGCTCGCCGCGGCCTGCCGTCGCGTCGCGCCGCGCTGACGCCGCGCGCCGGCCGCGAAATTGCCTCCGCCGGGGGCTTTGCCTAGATTGCCGGCGCCCCAGCGCCCCCCACGCCAGACACCAGGAGCGAGCCCTTGCGCCTCAGCCAGTTCTTCCTGCCCACGCTCAGGGAAACGCCCACCGAGGCGCAGATCGTCTCGCACCGCCTCATGCTGCGCGCGGGCATGGTGCGCCAGCAGGCCGCCGGGATCTATTCCTGGCTGCCGCTCGGCCATCGCGTGCTGACGAGGATCGCGCAGATCGTGCGCGAGGAGCAGGACCGGTCCGGCGCGCAGGAGATCCTGATGCCGACGATCCAGCCGGCCGAGCTCTGGCGCGAATCCGGCCGCTACGAGGACTACGGCAAGGAGATGCTGCGCATCACCGATCGCCACGAGCGCGAGATGCTCTACGGCCCGACCAACGAGGAGATGGTCACGGAGATCGCGCGCGCGTCGTTCCGCTCCTATCGCGACCTGCCCAGGAACCTCTACCACATCCAGTGGAAGTTCCGGGACGAGGTGCGGCCGCGCTTCGGCGTGATGAGGGGCCGCGAGTTCCTGATGAAGGACGCCTATTCCTTCGACGCGGACCCGGCGGGTGCAAGGCACTCCTACAACAAGATGTTCATCGCCTACCTGCGCACCTTCGCGCGCATGGGGCTGAAGGCGATCCCGATGCGCGCCGACACCGGCCCGATCGGCGGCGACCTCAGCCACGAGTTCATCATCCTCGCCGAGACCGGCGAGAGCGCGGTCTTCGTCGACCGCGACTTCCTCGACCAGAACCTGCTCGACCTGCCCGTCGACTACGACGATGTCGCCGGGATGCAGGCGGCGGTCGACCGGTGCACGGGCTTCTACGCCGCGACCGACGAGAAGCACGATCCCGCCGTCGCCGCGAAGCTGGGCGACCGCCTCGTCGGCGCGCGCGGCATCGAGGTCGGGCACATCTTCTACTTCGGCACCAAGTACTCGGCCGCGATGGGCCTGTCGGTGCAGGGGCCGAACGGCGAGAAGATCGTGCCGGAGATGGGCTCCTACGGCATCGGCGTCTCGCGCCTCGTCGGGGCGCTGATCGAGGCGAACCACGACGACGCAGGCATCGTCTGGCCGGCGGCGGTGGCGCCGTTCGGCGCGGGCGTCATCAACCTGCGCGTCGGCGACGCGGCCTGCGACGCGATGGCGGGCGACCTCTACGCGCGGCTGCGGGCCGCGGGCCTCGACCCGCTCTACGACGACCGCACGGAGAGCGCGGGCGCCAAGTTCGCGAACATGGACCTGATCGGGCTGCCCTGGCAGCTCGTGGTCGGCCCGCGCGGCGCGAAGGCCGGCACGGTGGAGGTGAAGGACCGCCGCAGCGGGGCGAAGGAGGAGCTGTCGCTCGACGCCGCGCTCGCCAAGCTGACCTCGCCGCGATGACGCCGCGCCGCCCAGCCGCCGGCGCGCGCTGATGGCCGCCTTCGGCGCCTTCGAGCGCATGATGGCGTTCCGCTACCTGCGCGCCAGGCGGCAGGAAGGGTTCATCTCGGTCATCGCCTGGTTCTCGCTGCTCGGCATCGCGCTCGGCGTGGCGACGCTCATCATCGTCATGGCGGTGATGAACGGCTTCCGCGCCGAGCTGCTCGGCCGCATCGTCGGGCTGAACGGGCACGTGACGATATACAGCCTGGAGGGCGGCTTCTCCGACTACGAGGCCGTCGCGGCGCGCGTGCGCGGCGCGCGCGGCGTCGTCTCCGCCTCGCCGCTGGTCGAGGGGCAGGTCCTCGCCACGGCGAACGGCGTCGCGTCGGGCGCGATGGTGCGCGGGATGCGCGCGGCGGACCTCGCCGCCCGGCCGCTGGTCTCCGGCAACCTCGTGCGCGGCTCCTGGGCGGGCTTCGACGAGGGCGACGGCGTCGCCATCGGCAGCCGGATGGCGCAGAAGTTCCGCGTCGGCGTCGGCGACCAGATCACGCTGATCTCGCCGCAGGGCAACGTCACCGCCTTCGGCACGACGCCGCGCATGCGCGCCTATCGCATCGCCGCGATCTTCGAGGTCGGGATGTTCGAGTACGATTCCGGCTACGTCTACATGCCGCTGCAGGCGGCGCAGGTGTTCTTCCGGCTCGGCGCGGGCGTCAGCGGCGTCGAGGTCATCGTCGCCGATCCGGACCGCATCGCGCCGGCGAGGCGCGCGATCGCCGACGCGGCGGGGCCGGGCGTGCGCGTCTTCGACTGGCAGCAGGCCAATGCCAGCTTCTTCGGCGCGCTGCAGGTCGAGCGCAACGTGATG
>CANMWW010000253.1 GCA_947500965.1 Alphaproteobacteria bacterium | reverse complement strand
GTCCGCGAGCTTGCGGTTGCCCTCGAACTGGATGCGGTTGACGATCGGGTTCTCCACCACCTTCGCCACGAGCCTCGCCCCCTGCCTGTCGATCGTGACGTCGGAGAAGAGGCCGGTCGCGAAGAGGGCCTTCATCGACCGGTCGAGCTTGTCGGCATCCACCTGGTCGCCAGGCCGCAGGAGGAGGTAGGAGCGCACGGTCGCCGGGTCGATTCGCTTGGTCCCCTCGACGACGACCTCCGTGATGGTCTGCGCGCGCGCCGGGCCGGCCGGCGGGAACGCCAGGGCTGCCGCGAGCACGGCGAGGAAAAGGGCGACGAGGCGCGACAGGGACGACCGTAGTCTAGGCAAGAGCCGGGACCTTCATGGCGACATCGGCCGGAAGGTGCGGATCCCCGCGCCTCAGCCGACCAGGTTGACGAGCCATTGCACGACGCGCCACCGGAGAAGGTCCTGCCACGTCGCGAACAGCATCAGGCTGAGTACCAGAACGAGGCCGACGCGGAAACCGTATTCCTGCGCCCGCGGGCCGAGCGGGCGCCCCCTGATCGCCTCGATCGCGTAGAGCACGAGATGCCCTCCGTCGAGGATGGGTATCGGGAAGAGGTTGATGAGCCCGAGGCTGATCGACAGGGTCGCCATCAACGCGACCAGGGAACCCCATCCCGCCCGCGCCGCCTCGCCGGATACACGCGCGATACCAAGCGGCCCGCTCAGCTCCTCCGCGCCGCGCCGGCCGACCAGCATCTGGCCGACCGCCTTCAGGGTGCCGGTCGTCTGGCTCCAGGTCTCCTCGACGGCGTAGTAGATGGCGAGCACCGGGGACCTGATCTCCTCGCTCTCGCGCTGGCCGCTCGAGCGGATGCCGAGTCGCGCCATGCGCGACCTGTTCCCGAGCAGGTCGGTGTCCTCGACGATCCGCGGGGTCAGCGTGGTGCGCAGGCGCTGGTCGTCGCGCATGTATTCGATCTCGAGCGGCCGGTCGAGATTGAGCAGGACCGTGCGCTGGATCTGCACAAACCTGTCTATCCGGCTCCCGTCGATCGCGAGGATCCGGTCGCCCGGGCGCAGGCCCGCCTGGTCGGCCGGCATGCCCTCGATCGTCGAGCCGACGACGGGGGGCGTGAAGGGGCGACCGGAGGCGACGAACAGGCAGGCGAAGACCAGGATCGCGAAGAGGAAGTTCGCCGCCGGGCCGGCCGCGACGATCGCCGCGCGCCATGCCAGGCTCTTGTGCGGAAAGGCGGTGCTCCGCTCCTCCGGCGACATCGTCGCGGCGGCGGCATGGTCGGGCGCGCTCGACGCGTCGGCGTCGCCGTGCATCTTCACGTAGCCGCCGAGCGGCAGCCACGCGATCTTCCAGCGCGTCCCGTGGCGGTCGTTCCAGCCGAAGATCTCGGGGCCGAAGCCCACCGAGAAGACCTCGACGCGGACTCCCGCCCTGCGCGCCACCCAGAAATGCCCGAGCTCGTGCACGAAGACGAGGATCGTGAGCACGACCAGGAACGGGATGATGTAGCTCGGCAGGCTGGATATGAAGTCCATGTTTTCTTCCAATGCCTTGGTGGCGTTTCCTGTAAGCTCGGGCGAGCGGCTGGCCCTGGTGGCCCCATCAGGCGGTAAAACGCTTCCCCTTCAATGACCTGGGCGACGAAGTTCAGGGATCGCACGGATCCGTCAGCGCCACGCCAGGACTGCCCCTGCGCTCGCCCACTGGAACACCGCGAGGCATGCGGCGGCAGCCACGAGGCCGTCTACCCTGTCCATCATCCCGCCATGGCCCGGTATGAGACCGCTGGCGTCCTTCGCGCCGAAGTGGCGCTTGAAAGCCGATTCGGCAAGGTCTCCGGCCTGCGCGACCACCGCGAGGACGGCACCGGCCGCCGCAAGCAGAAGCGCCGGGGGAGCCTGGCCATCCAGCGCCGACACGACAAGCCCCACGCAAGCGCTCGACGCGACGGCCCCGCCCAGCCCGGCCCAGGTCTTCTTGGGGGAGATGCGTGGCGCCAGGAGCGGGCCGCCGATCAGCCGGCCGGCGAAGAACGCGCCGGTGTCGGAGGCCGCGACCGCCAGCACGAGCCAGAGGATCATGCGCTCGCCCGACGCGTCATGCCCCCTCAGCCAGACCAGCGCCACCACGGGCAACGCGACATAGAGCACCCCGGCGGCCGCCCATGCGGGCGTCGGGCGGGACATCGCGCGCGCGATGGCGAGGGCCACGGCGGCCCCGAAGGTCGCGAGCGCGAGCGCGGCATCCGTGCGGTCGAGATGCGCGAGCGCGATGCAGGCCAGCGGGACGAGGACCGCGAGCCATCCCGGCGGGCCGAACCGGCCGGCCGAGGAGAGCCGCGTCCACTCGGATCCCATCGCCGCCGCGCAGAAGGCCACGAGGAAGGCGAAGGCGACGTCGCCCATCAGGATGCCGGCGCCCGCGATGGCGGCCAAGAGCGCGCCATAGATCGTGCGCGTGCGCAGGCCCTCGGCCCAGCCGCCGCCGGAAGCCGCGCGGGGGGGCTCAGCCGCCCGAGGTTCCGTAGCGTCGTTCACGGCGCTGGAAATCGGCGATGGCGGCGGCGAAGTCGCGCTTGCCGAAATCCGGCCAGAGCGTGTCGAGGAACAGGAACTCGGTATAGGCCGACTGCCAGAGCAGGAAGTTGCTGATCCGGCGCTCGCCCGAGGTCCGGATCAGCAGGTCGGGGTCCGGGATGCCGGCGGTCCAGAGGCGCGCCGAGAACTCGGCCTCGCCGATCGCGTCGGCGGGAAGCCGGCCGGCGGCGACGTCGGCGGCCAGCCTCCGCGCGGCGGAGAGGATGTCGGCGCGGCCGCCATAGCTCAGCGCGACGGTCAGGTGCAGCCGCTCGTTGGCGCGCGTCGTCTCCTCGGCGTTGGTGACCAGCGCGACGATGTCCTGCGGCAGGCGCTCGCGCTCGCCCACCACCCTGAGCCTCACCCCGTTCGCGTGCAGCTCGGCGAGTTCGGATCGCAGGTAGTGGCGAAGCAGACCCATGAGGTCCGAGACCTCGTCGGCCGGCCGGCGCCAGTTCTCGGACGAGAAGCCGAACAGCGTCAGGTAGCGCACGCCATGGTCGCCCGCCGCCTCGATCGCCGCGCGCACCGCGTCGACGCCGCGCCTGTGCCCCGCCACGCGCGGCAGGCCGCGCGCCTTCGCCCAGCGACCGTTGCCGTCCATGATGATGGCGACATGGACCGGCGTCGCGGCGGGCGCGGCGCCCAGGGGCGCGGCGTCGCGCGGTTCAGACATGCGCGACGTCTTTCTCCTTGGTGGCGAGCATGTCGTCGATCTTCTTGATGAACTCGTCGGTGGCCTTCTGGACGTCGGCGCTGCGCTTGCGCAGCTCGTCCTCGTTGATCTTTCCGGCCTTCTCGAGCGCCTTCAGCGCCTCCATCCCGTCGCGGCGCACGTTGCGCACGGCGACGCGGGCCTGCTCGGCGTACTTGTGCGCGACCTTGGCGAGTTCCTTGCGGCGGTCCTCGGTCAGGGCGGGGATCGGCACGCGGATCAGCTGGCCCTCGGCCATCGGGTTGAGGCCCAGATTCGATTCGCGGATCGCCTTCTCGACGGCCTTCACGAGGCCGCGGTCCCAGACCTGGACCGAGAGCATGCGCGGCTCGGGGACGCTCACCGTCCCGCACTGGCTGAGCGGCATGTGGCTGCCATAGGCATCGACCTGGATCGGCTCCAGCATGTTCGCGGAGGCGCGGCCGGTCCTGAGGCCGGAGAACTCCTTCTTCAGGAGATCGATCGCGCCGGTCATGCGGCGCTTCAGTTCATCGACATTGGCGTTCGCCGACATGACGCGTTCCTCGTCCTCGTGGTCTTCGGCGCCCCCGGGCCAATCCCTTGGGGCCGCCGCCGGCTTGTCGCCGGGTCAGGACCGCACGGGATCCGAGACGATCGTGCAGCGGCCCCTGCCCTGCATGACGTCCGCGAATCCGCCCGGCTCCTGGATCGAGAATACCAGAATCGGGATGTGGTTCTCCCGCGCCAGGCTGATCGCGGAGGCATCCATGACGCCGAGGTCGCGCGCGAGCACCTCGAGGTAGCCGAGGCGGTCGTAGCGCGTGGCCGTCGGGTCCTTCTTCGGGTCGGCACTGTAGACGCCGTCGACCTTCGTCGCCTTGAGCAGGGCGTCGCACCCCATCTCGGAGGCGCGCAGCGCCGCCGCGGTGTCGGTCGTGAAGAACGGGTTGCCGGTGCCCGCGGCGAAGATGACGACCCGCTTCTTCTCGAGGTGGCGGATCGCGCGCCTGCGGATATAGGGCTCGCAGACCGTCGACATCGGGATGGCGGAGAGCACCCGCGTGTGGACGCCCTGCTGCTCCAGCGCGTTCTGCATCGCCAGCGCGTTTATGACCGTGGCGAGCATGCCCATGTAGTCGGCCGAGGCGCGCTCCATGCCCTTCGCGGCGCCGGACACGCCGCGGAAGATGTTGCCGCCACCGATGACGACGGCGACCTCGACGCCCATGGCGAGCACGGACTTGATCTCTCCGGCCACGCGCACGACGGTCTGCGCGTCGAGGCCGTACTCGCCGGGGCCCATGAGGGCCTCGCCGGAGATCTTGAG
>CANMWW010000252.1 GCA_947500965.1 Alphaproteobacteria bacterium | reverse complement strand
TCAGGTCGACGCCCGTGCGGCCGGCCATCGCCAGCAGGTGGACGACGGCGTTGGTCGAGCCGCCGATCGCGCCATTGACCATGATCGCGTTCTCGAAGGCCTGCTTGGTCAGGACCTTGGAGATGCGCAGGTCCTCCTTCACCATCTCCACGATGCGGCGGCCGGCCATGTGCGCGAGCGCGTAGCGCCGCGCGTCGACGCCGGGGATCGCCGCGTTGGTCGGCAGCGCGATGCCCAGCGCCTCGACCATCGAGGCCATCGTCGAGGCGGTGCCCATGGTCATGCAGTGGCCCGAGGAGCGCGACATCGCGGCCTCGGCCTGGGCGAGGTCGTCCATCGTCATCTCGCCGGTCTTCAGCCGCTCGGTGAAGATCCAGGTATGCGTGCCCGAGCCGACCAGCTCGCCGCGGAAGCGGCCGTTGAGCATCGGGCCGCCGGAGACGACGAGCGTCGGCAGGTCGCAGCTCGCCGCGCCCATGACCAGCGCCGGCGTCGTCTTGTCGCAGCCCGTGAGCAGGATCACGCCGTCCATCGGCTGGCCGCGGATCGACTCCTCGACGTCCATGGAGGCGAGGTTGCGGTAGAGCATGGCCGTCGGGCGGAGCAGGATCTCCGACAGGCTCATCACCGGGAACTCGAGCGGGAAGCCGCCCATCTCGTAGACGCCGCGCTTCACGTATTCCGCGATCTGGCGGAAATGGCCGTTGCAGGGCGTGAACTCGGACCAGGTGTTGCAGATGCCGATCACCGGGCGGCCGTCGAACAGGTGGTCGACGCGGCCCTGGTTCTTCATCCAGCTGCGGCGCGCGAAGCCGTCGCGGTCCTGCCGCGCCAGCCAGGCGTTCGAGCGCAGCTTGTACTTCCGCGTGTCGTAGCTGTGGGAATCGTCGGCCATGTCTTCTCCCCTGGGCGCTTCCGGCGGCCCTGCGCCGCCCGGCGCGCAATCTAGCCCCGCGGCCCCGCCACCGACAACGACGACGGGCGGCGCTGGACGCCGGCGCGGCCGGGCCTAGCTCTCCGCGCATGACGACCACGCCGCGCTCCACCGTCTTCTTCGACGGCGCATGCCCCCTCTGCCGGAGGGAGATCGCCCACTACGCCGCGCGCGACCGCGACGGGCGCCTCGCCTTCGCCGACATCGCGGCGGACCCCGCGCCGCTGGCCGCGATCGGCGTGACCCGGGACGAGGCGCTCGCGCGGCTGCACGTGCGGCGCGCCGACGGCACCGTCGTCTCCGGCGCGCGGGCCTTCGCCGAGATCTGGTCCTGCCTGCCGCGCTGGAGGCTCCTCGCCCGGGCGCTGGAGGCCGTGCCCGGCGCGATGGCGCTGGCGGAGGCCGCGTACCGGGTCGTCGCGCGCCACCGCGTGCGCGTGGTGGCCACGCTCTGCGCGCGGGGGCGCTGCGGGGCATGAAGATGCGCCGGAAGTCCGACCTGCCCTCGAAGACCTGCGCCGCCTGCCAGCGCCCCTTCGCCTGGCGCAAGAAGTGGGAGCGCGACTGGGAGCGCGTGCTCTACTGCTCGGACCGTTGCCGGCGCGACGGCCCGCGCCCGGTCAGCGCCGCACGGTCGCGAGCGCGTCCCTGAGCGGCCCCGGGTCGGCCGCGTTCGGGCCGACGAAGGGCTGGTCGTGCGCCAGCACGACGAAGAGCGCCAGCGCCGCCGCGCAGGCGAAGAGCCCGGTGGCGAGGGCCTGGCTGCGCCAGTCCCGCACGGACACGACGGCGATCCCCAGCAGCGTCATCGCGCCGAGCGAGACGACGCCGAACCACTTCATCGGGCTGATGCGCAGCCGGGCGACCTGCAGGCGCCGCGCGCGCGCCTCCGCGACCTGGTCGAGGGCCTCCACGGCCTCGCGATGCGTCGCGATCTCGCGCGGCGACGTCGAGGCGATCCGCAGCGCGGCGACCTTGATCTCGAGCAGCAGCGCGCGCGCACGCCCGCTCTCGCCGCCGGTCGCCATCGCCGGCCACTCGGATTCCGCGGCCTCGCCGACATACTCGGAGAGCAGGCGCAGCGCGACGCTGGCCTCCTCGCCCGGCAGCGCGCGCAGGAAGGCACCCGCCGCCGTGATCGCCCGCGCCTCGGCCGCGACGGCGTCATGGGCCCGGTCGTCGTTGGTCCAGACCGCGCTGGCGAGGAACGACGCCATCAGCGCGAAGAGCGTGCCCACGAGCGAGGGCAGCATCGGCGGGAAGTCCACGCGCGCGACGAGCCAGTCGCGCAGCGGCCGCCAGCGCGACGCCGCGACCACCATCGCGGCGCAGGACAGCGCGGCGGCGAGGACCACCGCGCCCATCGACCAGAGGTCGAGCGCGTGGAGCGCGCCGGGCATGCCTCGCGGCCCCGCCCGCCCCGCTCAGGACAGGCCTTCGATCATGCCCTGCGCGTCGAGCCCGATCGCGTGGGCCGCCGGGACCTTCGGCAGGCCGGGCATGGTCTGCAGGTCGCCGCAGACCGCGACCACGAAGCCGGCGCCGGCGGCCAGCCGCGCCTCGCGGATGGCGAGGACATGGCCCGTCGGCGCGCCCAGCTTGGTCGGGTCGCTCGAGAAGCTCGACTGGGTCTTCGCGATGCAGACGGGCACGTGGCCGAAGCCAGCCGCCTCGAAGCCCGCGAGGCGCTGGCGCACCGATTCCGGCGCCGAGACGGAGCCCGCGCGGTAGATCTCGCGCGCGATCGTCTCGATCTTCGACAGCAGCGGCATGTCGTCGGGGTAGAGCGTGCGGAACGACGCCGTGCCGGAGGACGCCGCCTCCGCGACGGCGCGCGCCAGGCCCTCGGCGCCGGCGCCGCCCCTCGCCCAGTGCTCGCACAGGAAGGCGCGCGTGCCCGCCTTGCGGCAGGCCTCCTCGACGAAGCGCAGCTCGGCCTCGCTGTCGGTCGCGAAGCGGTTGATGGCCACGAGCGGCGGCACGCCGAACTTGCCGACGTTCTCGATGTGGCGCTCGAGGTTGGCCATGCCGCGCTCGAGCGCGGCGAGGTCCTCGTGCTTCAGGTTCCTGGCGTCCGCGCCACCCTGCAGCTTGAGCGCGCGCACGGTCGCGACGATGACCACCGCCGACGGCGCGAGGCCCGCCATGCGGCACTTGATGTCCATGAACTTCTCGGCCCCGAGGTCGGCGCCGAAGCCGGCCTCGGTGACGACGAACTCGCCGAGGCGCAGCGCCGCCTCGGTCGCGATGATCGAGTTGCAGCCATGCGCGATGTTCGCGAAGGGGCCGCCATGGATGAAGGCCGGGTTGTTCTCCAGCGTCTGCACGAGGTTGGGCTTGATCGCGTCGCGCAGCAGCACCGCCATCGAACCCACCGCCTTCACGTCCGCGGCGGTCACCTGCTTCCTGTCGAAGGTCTCCGCGACGATGATGCGCGACAGGCGCGCCTGCAGGTCGTCGAGGTCGCGCGACAGGCACAGGATCGCCATCACCTCCGACGCGGTCGTGATGTCGAAGCGCGCCTCGCGCGGCACGCCCAGCGCCGGGCCGCCGAGGCCGGTCACCGTGTCGCGCAGCGAGCGGTCGTTCATGTCGAGGACGCGCGGCCAGGTGATCCGGCGCGGGTCGATCGACGGCTCGCCGCGCCAGTAGACGTGGTTGTCGACCATCGCCGCGAGAAGGTTGTGCGCGGTCGTGATGGCGTGGAAGTCGCCGGTGAAGTGGAGGTTGATGTCCTCCATCGGCACGACCTGGGCGTGGCCGCCGCCCGTGGCGCCGCCCTTGCGCCCGAAGCAGGGGCCGAGCGACGGCTCGCGCAGCGCGATGACCGTGCGCCGGCCGATCCGGTTCAGCGCGTCGCCGAGCCCGATCGTGGTCGTGGTCTTGCCCTCGCCCGCCGCGGTCGGGTTGATCGCGGTCACCAGCACGAGCTTGCCGCGCGGCCTGTCCTTCAGCGTGTCCAGGAACTCGAACCCGACCTTGGCCTTCGTCTTGCCGTAGGGCTCCAGCGCGTCGGCCGGGATGCCGGCCTTCGCGGCCACCTCCGCGATCGGCTTGAGCGTCGCGCGGCGCGCGATCGCGAGGTCGGACATCGGATCCATGCTCATGGGGCCCTCTGGTCGGTGATGGCGCAGTGTCGCTCCGCCCGGCCCGCTCCGCAAACCCCGGCTTGGGCGCGGCCGCCCGCGCCGGATGAGCGTCGCAAATGACCATGGCGCGGGGGAACGCGATCCTGCGCGCCGAGGGACCGAAGGAGGCCCCGGGACATGGAAAAGAGGATCCTGGTTGCGGCGGCGGCCGCGCTCGCCCTGGCGCAATGCGCGGCGCTGGCCGGGGTGCCGCTCGAGGTGCCCGAGCCCGCCTCGCTGGCCCTGCTGGCGGCGCCGGCCGCGGCCCTGCTCCTCGCCCGGCGACGCCGGGCGCGGCGCGGGCTCAGCGCTTCGCCGCCGCCTGCCGCGCCCGCTCGCGAAGCCCGGTGATCGTCAGCCGGGTCGACACGACCTCGGGGTCGGTCAGCAGCTCGACCAGCGCGGCGCGGCCCGACTCCATCGCGCGCCGGAAGGCGGGCGCGAAGTCCTCGGTGCGCGTGACGCGCTCGGCATGGCAGCCGAGCGCGCGGCCCAGCGCGGCGAAGTCCTGCTCGCTGAGGTCGGTGCCGACCACGCGCTCCGGGTG
>CANMWW010000251.1 GCA_947500965.1 Alphaproteobacteria bacterium | reverse complement strand
CGACGACGACGAAGCCGCCATGGCCCTTGAGCGGATAGGCGGCCTCGACGTCGCGCGACGGGTCGTCCACGACCCAGCGCAGCGCGCCGCTGTCGACATGCAGCAGGCCGACGCGCTTGTGCGTCGGCGTCTCGGCCACGACCAGCGCGGTCTCGCCATCGGCGAGCCAGCGGCCGGAGACCTTCGCGGTCCTGCCGGCGTCGAGGATCTCGCGGTCGCCGGTGCCGTCGATGCCGACGCACCAGAGCTGCGCGCCCGCGGGATCGCGGTCCTTGCGCACGTAGAGGATCCGCCTGCCGCGCTCGTCGAGCTGCGGCGCGCCGGTGCCCGGTCGCTCGGGGCGCGCGACGACGCGGCGCGCGCCGGTGGCGACGTCATGGGCATAGACGAGGAAGGGCTCGATCTCCGCGCCGGTGACGGGATCGCGGTTGGCGGCGTAGACCAGCGTGCGCCCGTCCGGCGCAAGGCGTCCGCCACGCAGGAAATGCGCCGGCTCCTCGTCCGTGAGCAGTCGGCGCGCATGCGGCGGCGCGACGCCGACGGCATAGAGCCGCGTGCGCTCGTCACCGGCGCGGTCCTCCGCAACAAGCACCTCGGCGCCGTCGGGCGTCCAGCCGACGACGTAGCTGTCGTCGGGGCTGGAGGTGATGCGCACCGGCCCGGCCATGCCGTCGACCGGCGTGACGAAGGCGTCGACGGCGTCGCCGCGCCCGGCCCAGGAGAAGGCGACGCGCGAGAGGTCGGGGGAGACGCTCTCCGCGACGACGCGCGGGAGGGCGAGGACCTCCTCGAGGAATTCCGCCGGGCTACCGGTGAAGCTCATCTCAGTGCGCCTCCGCCCAGGAGCGGCCATGCCCGGCCTCGACGACCAGCGGCACGCTCAGCTCGACCACGGGCGCGGCCGCGCCCTCCATCGCCGCGCGCACGACCTCGATGGCGCGGTCGCGCTCGGCCGGCGCCACCTCGAAGAGGAGCTCGTCGTGCACCTGAAGCAGCATGCGCGCGGAGAGCCCCGCCGCGGCAAGCGCGCCGGGCACGCGGATCATCGCGCGCTTGATGATGTCGGCCGCGCCGCCCTGGATCGGCGCGTTGATCGCCGCGCGCTCCGAGAAGGCGCGCTGCGCCGGGTTCTTCGACGCGATGCCCGGCACGTGGCAGCGGCGGCCGAAGGGCGTGACGACGTAGCCGTGCTCGCGCGCGAAGCGCTTCGTCCTGTCCATGTAGTCGCGGATCCCCGGGTAGCGCGCGAAGTAGGCGTCGATGTAGGCGCGCGCCTCGCCCTGCGGGATCGAGAGCTGCCTCGCGAGGCCGAAGGCCGAGATGCCGTAGACGATGCCGAAGTTGATCGCCTTCGCGCGGTTGCGGACCTCCTTCGTCATTCCCGCGAGCGGCACGCCGAAGACCTCGCTCGCGGTCATCGCGTGGATGTCCTTGCCCTCGCGGAACGCCTCGCGCAGCGCGTCGATGCCGGCGACATGCGCGAGCAGGCGCAGCTCGATCTGCGAGTAGTCGAGGCTGACCAGCTCGAACCCGTCCTCGGCCACGAAGGCGGTGCGGATCTTGCGGCCCTCCTCCGTGCGCACGGGGATGTTCTGCAGGTTGGGGTCCGAGGAGGAGAGCCGCCCCGTGGAGGTCGCGGCGAGCGAGAAGGAGGTATGCACGCGCCCGGTGCGCGGGTCGATCCGCTCGACCAGCGCGTCGGCATAGGTGGACTTGAGCTTCGCGAGCTGGCGCCAGTCGAGCACGAGCTGCGGCAGCGCGTGGCCGGCGGCGGCGAGGTCCTCGAGCACGTCGGCGCCGGTGGCCCAGGCCCCGGTCTTGGTGCGCGACGGCGCCGCGCCGTCGGGCAGCTTCAGCCCCATCTCGTCGAACAGGATCGCGCCCAGCTGGGCCGGCGAGCCGATGTTGAATGCGCGCCCCGCGGCGGCGTGGATCCTGCCCTCGAGCTCCTCCAGCCGCAGCGCGAGGTCGTTCGACACGCGGCGCAGCGCGTCGCGGTCGACCTTGACGCCCGCGCGCTCCATCCCGGCGACGATGCCGACCAGCGGCCGCTCGATCGTCTCGTAGACGCGCAGCAGCCGCTCGGCGAGCAGGCGCGGGCGCAGCAGCCGGTGCAGCCGCAGCGTGACCTCGGCATCCTCGGCGGCGTAGTCACGCGCGCGATCGAGCGCCACCTCGGCGAAGCCGATGCGCGACTTCCCCGTCCCCGTCACCTCGTCGTAGGTGATCGTGCGGTGGCCGAGATGGAGCTGCGCGAGCTCGTCCATGCCGTGGCCATGGGCGCCGCCCTCGAGCACGAGGCTCGCCAGCATCGTGTCGTCGACGGGGCCGATGGAGATGCCGTGGCCCGCGAGGACGAGCGCGTCGTACTTGATGTTGTGGCCGATCTTGAGGACGGACGGGTCCTCGAGCAGCGGCCTGAGCCGCGCGAGCGCCGCGTCGCGGTCGATCTGGCCCGGCACGCGCTCCGGGCCGCCGCCGAGCGCGAGCTCGCCCTCCGCGCCCGCGCCCGCGCCGCCGGGGCGCACATGCGCAAGCGGGACATAGGCCGCCTCGCCCGGCTCGATCGCGAGCGACACGCCGACCAGCTCGGCGCGCATCGCGTCGAGCGACGTCGTCTCCGTGTCGACGGCGACCTGGCCGGCCTCGGTCGCGCGCGCGATCCAGCGATCGAGCGCCTCCATGTCCTGCACCAGCACGTATCGGGCCGGCCCGGATGGCGCGGCAGGCGCCGCCGGAACGGGCCGCGCGGCGGGCGCCGCGGACGGCGCGGCGACGACGCTGCCATCGGCCTGGAAGCGCGCCAGCAGGCTGCGAAAGGACTGGGCCTCCAGGAAGGCGCGCAGCACCGCGGGATCAGGGCGGCGGCGCGCCAGCGCGTCGATGTCCTCGGGCAGCTCGCAATCGTCCTTGAGGCGCACGAGCTCGCGGCTGATGCGCGCCTTGTCGGCGTTGGCGAGCAGCGTCTCGCGGCGCTTCGGCTGCCGGACCTCGCCCGCGCGCGCGAGCAGCGCGTCGAGGTCGCCAAAGGCGTTGACCAGCTCGGCCGCCGTCTTGACGCCGATGCCCGGCACGCCGGGCACGTTGTCGGTCGAATCCCCGGCCAGCGCCTGGACGTCGACGACGCGGTCGGGGCCGACGCCGAACTTCTCGCGCACCTCGTCCTCGCCGATCGGCTTCGACTTCAGCGGGTCGTACATGCGCACGCCCGGCCGGATCAGCTGCATCAGGTCCTTGTCGGAGGAGACGATCGTCACCTCCGCGCCCGCCTCGCGCGCCCTGCGCGCGTAGGTCGCGATGAGGTCGTCGGCCTCGAAGCCCGCGGCCTCGATCGCCGGGACGGCGAAGGCGCGTGTCGCCTCGCGCACGAGCGCGAACTGCGGCACGAGCTCGGGCGGCGCCTCGGGGCGGTGGGCCTTGTACTCGGGGTAGATGTCGTTGCGGAAGCTGCGGCGCCCGGCGTCGAAGATCACCGCGATGTGGTCGCAGTCCTGGTCCTGCAGCAGCTTCCACAGCATCGAGCAGAAGCCGAACACCGCGCCGACGGGCGTGCCGTCGGCGCGCGTCATCGGCGTCTTGATCGCGAAGAAGGCGCGGAAGATGTAGCCGGAGCCGTCGACGAGGCAGACATGCCGCGTCGGCGCCTTGTCCTTGCCGCCTTGCGCGGGCGCGCCGCCCACGCTCAATGCCCCGCGGCGCGCGCGCCCTTCCGCAGGACGAACTTCCGGTCGCAGTAGCCGCACTCGCCGGTGCCGTCGCGGCCGAGGTCGATGTAGACGCGCGGATGGCCCAGCGCCCCGCCCCCGCCGTCGCAGGCGACGGTCGCGGTGTCCACCTCGATGGTCTCGGGCGGCGGAGGTGCGGCTTTGGTCGTCGGGGCCATGCGGTGCTCTCGATCGGCTGATTGCGCTTGCGGGTCGGCGGATGATAGCGAACGACCCCGACGATGCAACGAAGCGATGGGGTTCGAGGGATGGCCGGCGCGCCCGACAACGCGGTGGAGATCGAAGGCCTGGCCAAGGTCTACCGCGCCTCCGGCAGGGCGCCGGCGCGGCGCGCGCTCGACGGCGTGTCGCTGTCCGTGCGCCGCGGCGAGATCTTCGGGCTGCTCGGCCCCAACGGCGCCGGCAAGTCGACGATGATCAACATCATGGCCGGGCTGGTCGACAAGAGCGCGGGGCGCGTCACGATCTGGGGCCTCGACCTCGACCGCGACCGGCGCGCGATCCGCGCGGCGATCGGCGTCGTGCCGCAGGAGCTCAACCTCGACGCCTTCTTCACGCCGCGCGAGCTGCTCGAGGTGCAGGCCGGGCTCTACGGCGTGCCGGCGCGCGAGCGACGCACCGACGAGATCCTCGCCGCGGTCGGCCTGTCCGACAAGGCGGAGGCCCATGCCCGCGCGCTGTCGGGCGGCATGCGCAGGCGCCTGCTGGTGGCCAAGGCGCTGGTCCATGCGCCGCCGGTGCTGGTCCTCGACGAGCCCACGGCCGGCGTCGACGTCGAGCTGCGCCAGCAGCTCTGGAGCTACGTGCGCGAGCTCAACGCGCGCGGCACCACGGTGCTGCTGACCACCCACTACCTCGCCGAGGCGGAGGAGCTCTGCGGGCGCATCGCGATCAT
>CANMWW010000250.1 GCA_947500965.1 Alphaproteobacteria bacterium | reverse complement strand
CACGCCGCGTCAGTCGAAGCTGCGGAACCCCGCGGCGGCGACGCGGTCGTAGCCGCGGCTCGCCGCCAGCAGCTGGCGCGTGTAGGCCTCGCGCGGCGTGCCCGCGCGCAGCGACGCGGCGTCGAGCTCCTCGACGATGCGGCCCGCGTTCATCACCGCGATGCGCTCGCACATGTGCCCGACCACGGCGAGGTTGTGGCTGACCAGCACGTAGGTCAGCCCGCGCCGCCGGCGCAGGTCGGCCAGCAGGTTCAGCACCTCCGCCTGGATCGACACGTCGAGCGCCGAGGTCGGCTCGTCGAGCAGCAGGATGCGCGGCTCGAGCACCAGCGCGCGCGCGATCGCCACGCGCTGGCGCTGGCCGCCTGAAAGCTGGTGCGGATAGCGGAAGCGGAAGCCTGGCCCGAGCTGCACCTCGGCCAGCGCGCGCTCGATCCGCGCCTCCGCGTCGCCGATGCCGTGGATCGCCAGCGGCTCGGCCAGCGCGCGGTCGACGGTGTGGCGCGGGTGCAGGCTGCCGAACGGGTCCTGGAAGACCATCTGCACCGCGGCGTGGAAGGCGCGCGTGCGCCGCCGCCCCTGCGCCTCGCCGCGGATCTCGATGCGCCCGGTCCAGCCGGGGTTGAGGCCGGCGAGCGCGCGCAGGACGGTCGACTTCCCCGATCCGGACTCGCCGACGATGCCGAAGCTCTCGCCCTCGTCGACCGCGAAGGACGCGCCGCGCACGGCGTGGATGTCGCCGAAGCGCACGTCGAGGCCCTCGGCGCGGATCGCGCTCATCGGCCCATCCATGCAGGGTCGCGCACCAGCGTCGGCAGCGCGGCGACCGGCCTGTCGAGGCTCGGCAGGCAGGAGAGCAGCCCGCGCGTGTAGGGATGGCTCGCGCCGGCGAGGTCGCGCGCGGCCAGCGTCTCCATCGCGCGGCCGCCATACATGACGACGACGCGGTCGCAGAAGGAGCCGACGAGCGCGAGGTCGTGGCTGATGAAGACCAGGCCCATGCCGCGCTGGGTGACGAGGTCGTCGAGGATCGCCAGCACCTGCATCTGCACCGTCACGTCGAGCGCGGAGGTCGGCTCGTCGGCGATGATCACGTCCGGCTCGGGGATCAGCATCATCGCGATCATGATGCGCTGGCCCATGCCGCCGGAGACCTCGTGCGGGTAGAGGTCGTAGACGCGCCGCGCGTCGCGGATGCGCACCTGCTCCAGCATCGCGATGCTGCGGTCGTAGGCGTCGCGGCGGCTGGCGCGGTGGTGGCGGCGATAGGCCTCCGCCACCTGGTCGCCCACCCGCATCACGGGGTTGAGGGAGAACTTGGGGTCCTGCAGCACCATCGAGATGCGACGCCCGCGCAGCGCGCGCATCCCCGCCTCGCCGAGGCGCAGCAGGTCCTGGCCCGCGAAGGAGAGCCGCGCCGCCGTGACCTCGCCCGGCGGCGGCACGAGGCCGAGGATCGCGCGGCCGGTCATCGACTTGCCCGAGCCGGACTCGCCGACGACGCCGAGCTTCTCGCGCCCGAGCGAGAAGGACAGGCCGCGCACCGCCTCGACCAGCCCGGTGCGCGTGCGGAAGCGCACGTGCAGGTCCTCGACCTCGAGCAGCGGCGCCGCGCCCATCGTCACTGCCCCTGCTTCGGGTCGAGCACGTCGCGCAGCCCGTCGCCCAGCAGGTTGAAGCCGAGCGCGACGACGCAGATCGCGATGCCGGGCATCGTGGCGACCCACCACTGGTCGAAGATGTAGTCGCGGCCCGTGGCGATCATCGCGCCCCATTCCGGCATCGGCGGCTGCGCGCCGAGGCCGAGGAAGCCGAGCCCCGCCGCGGTGAGGATGATGCCCGCCATGTCGAGCGTCGAGCGCACGATCAGCGACGGCACGCAGAGCGGCATGACGTGGCGCAGGACGATGCGCAGCGGCGAGGCGCCCTGAAGCCTTGTCGCGGCGATGAAGTCGGCGTTGCGGATCACCATCGCCTCCGCCCGCGCGACGCGCGCGTAGGGCGGCCATGCGGTGAAGGCGATCGCGATGACCGCGTTCTCGATCCCCGGCCCGAGCGCGGCGACGAAGGCGAGCGCGAGGATCAGGCGCGGGAAGGCGAGGAAGATGTCGGTCACGCGCATCAGCACGGTATCGAGCGCGCCGCCCGCGTAGCCGGCGGCGGTGCCGACCAGCAGGCCGATCGGGCCGACGGTGACCACCACCACGAGCACGACGAGCAGCGTGATGCGCGCGCCATGCACGATGCGGCTGAAGATGTCGCGGCCCAGCGCGTCCGTCCCGAAATAGTGCTCCGCCGAGGGCGGCTGCAGGCGCCGCGCCAGCGACTGCGCCAGCGGATCGTGGGTCGCGATCGCCGGCGCCAGCAGCGCCAGCAGGAGCAGCGCGACGACGATGGCGAGGCCGACGCAGGCGAGCGGGTTGGAGCGGAAGGCGAGCCAGCGCAGGTAGGCCTGGCCGAGCCGCGACTGCAGCCGCGAGCCGGGCGTGGGGGCGAGGAGCCAGTCGCGCGCGGCCATCCTCAGCGCGCCCGCGGGTCGACAAGGCGGTACAGGATGTCCGCCAGCATGTTGAGCCCGATGAACACCGCGCCGACCACCAGCGTGCCGCCGAGCACGGCGTTCATGTCGGCGTTGAGCAGCGAGTTGGTGATGTAGCGGCCGAGGCCGGGCCACGCGAACACCGTCTCGGTCAGCACCGAGCCCTCGAGCAGGTTGGCGTAGCTCAGCGCGATGACCGTGATCAGCGGCACCATCGCGTTGCCCAGCGCGTGGCGCCAGACCACCCGCCCCTCCGGCAGGCCCTTCACCCGCGCGGTGGTCACGTATTCCTGGCGCAGCTGCTCGAGCATGAAGCTGCGGGTCATGCGGCTGACATAGGCGAGGCTGAAGTAGCCGAGCACGCTCGCCGGCAGGATCAGGTGCGAGAAGGCGTTGCGGAACACCTCCCACTCGCCGCGCAGCGCCGCGTCGAGCAGGATGACGCCGGTGATCGGGTCGACGATGTCGTCGAAGGCGACGCCGAGGCGCCCCGGCCCGCCGACCACGCCCAGCACGCGGTAGAAGACGAGCAGGCCGACGAGGCCGAGCCAGAACACGGGCACGGAGAAGCCGAACAGGCCGACGACGCGCACGACCTGGTCGATCCAGGTGCCGCGATGCACCGCGGCGAGCACGCCCGCGGGCACGCCGAGCGACACGCCGATGATCGTGCCGAGCGTGGCGAGCTCGAGCGTCGCGGGGAAGACGCGGCCGATGTCGACCAGCACGGGGTTGGAGGTCAGGACCGACTGGCCGAGGTCGCCGGCCGCGATCTTGCGGAGGTAGATCCAGAACTGCTCGTGGAGCGGCAGGTGCAGCCCGAGCTCGATCCGGACGCGTTCGTAGACCTCGGCCGGCGCGCGATCGCCCACCGCGGCGAGCACGGGGTCGATCGGCACGACGCGCCCGATGAAGAACGTGACGAGCAGCAGCCCGAGGAAGGTGACCGCGACCGCGGCCACCTCGCGACCGACCAGCCGGCTGGCGCGCGCGAGTGTCACTGGGGTGGAAGCAGGCGGCGCCGTGGCGGGGCCCGGCGCCGCCCCGCCGTCAGTTCTTGGTGATCGCCGCGAAGCTGTTCATGTCCGACATGATGCCGAGCGCGAAGCCGTTCGCGTTCCGGCGCCGCGCCGCGACCTCGATCTGCTGGAACATGATGACGAAGGGCGAGACCTTCTGGTGCTCGCGCTGCGTCGCCTCGTAGGTGGCGACGCGCTTCGCCGGGTCGCGCTCGAGCACGGCGCCGGCGATCGCCTTCGTCATCTCGGGGATGTCCCAGGCGTTGCGCCAGGCCAGCGTCTTGGACGCAGCGTTGTCGCCGTTGTCCTCGTTCATGCCGAAGGTCTGCGCGTTGGTGTGCGGGTCGAAGTAGTCCGGGCCCCAGGAGCCGATGAAGATGTCGTGGTTGCGCGCGCGATACTTCGTGAGGGTCTGGCGCCCGTCGCCCGGCAGCAGCTCGAGCTTGATGCCCGCCTGCGCCCAGGTCGCCTGCAGCGCCTGCGCGACGTCGGCGATGGGCGCGCTGGTGCGCACGTCCATCGTCACGCTGAAGCCGTTGGGCAGCCCGGCCTTGGCCAGCAGCTCCTTCGCCTTCGCCACGTCGAGCCTGTAGGGCTTGTCCTCGATCGCGCCCGGGAAGCCCTGGGGCAGGAAGGACTGGTGCTGCAGGTAGGTGCCGGCGAGCAGGTTCTTCTCCAGCCCGTCGTAGTCGACGAGCCACTTGAGCGCCTCGCGCACCTCGGGCTTGGCGAGGGTCGGGTTCTTCTGGTTCAGGCCCAGGTAGAGGATGTAGCCCTTGCGCACCGTGTCGATCGCGATGTTCGCGTCGTTGCGCACCGCGGCGATCTGGTCCTTCGACAGGTTGCGCGCGAAGTCGATGTCGCCCTTCTCGAGCTGCAGGCGCTGCGACGCGGGCTCCGGCACGTGGCGCACGACGACGCGGCGGTTCTTCGGCGCGCCCTTCATCCAGTTCGGGTTGGCCTCGAGCGCGTATTGCTCGTTCGCGCGCCAGGTCCGCAGCGAATAGGCCCCCGACCCGGCGGAGTTCTGCTTCAGCCAGGCGTTGCCCCAGTCGCCGTCCTTCTCGTTCGCCTT
>CANMWW010000249.1 GCA_947500965.1 Alphaproteobacteria bacterium | reverse complement strand
GTCGACCGCGGCGGTCTCGCCCCAACGCTTGCTCACGCCTTCCAGAACGATCTCCGACACGTCGAATCCCCCGGCGCCACCCGACATGCGCGCGCCGCATGAAACCTGCATGTCGCCGCGATGACAAGCGCGCGATGCGCGGCCTCAGAAAAGGCCGAGCTGCCTCGGGTCGCCCGCGGGCGGCCGGAAGCGCGAGGCGTCGAGCGGCCTGCGCTCGCCGCCGAGGCCGAGCCGCTCGCAGGCGAGCCGGAAGCGCCGCGCGACGAGCGTGGCCTCCTCGCCCTCGCCGACGATGCGCGACCCGAAGCGCGGGTCGTTGAGCGCGCCGCCGCGCATGCGCGCGACGCGCGCGAGCACGCGCGCGGCCTTGAGCGGCTCGTGCGCCTCCAGCCACTCGCGGAAGAGGTCCTTCACCTCGTGCGGCAGGCGCAGCATCGTGTAGCCCGCCGAGCGCGCGCCGGCGCGCGCGGCCGCCTCGAGCAGCGGCTCGAGCTCGTGGTCGGTGAGCGCCGGTATCAGCGGCGCCGCCATGACGCCCACGTCGACGCCCGCGGCCGCGAGGCCGGCGATGGCCTCGAGGCGGCGCGCCGGCGACGAGGCGCGCGGCTCGAGCCGCCGCGCGAGGCCGCGATCGAGCGTCGTCACCGACAGGAAGACCCGCGCCATGCGCCGCCGCGACATCGGCCCGAGGATGTCGGCGTCGCGCAGCACCAGCGCGGACTTGGTGACGATCGTCACCGGATGGTGGTGCTCCGCCAGCAGCTCGAGCAGCGCGCGGGTGATGCGCAGCCCGCGCTCCGCCGGCTGGTAGGGGTCCGTGTTGGTCCCGAAGGCGATCGGCGCGGGCCGGTAGCCCGGCCTGGAGAGCTCGGCGCGCAGCAGGCGCGCGGCGTCGGGCTTGAAGAAGATCCGCGTCTCGAAGTCGAGCCCCGCGGACAGGCCGAGCCAGCCATGGGTCGGCCGCGCGTAGCAGTAGACGCATCCATGCTCGCAGCCGCGATAGGGATTGATCGAGCGGTCGAAGGGGATGTCGGGCGAATCGTTGCGCGCGATGATGCTGCGGCTCGCGTCGGGCGACAGCGTCGTCGCGGGGCCCGGCGCGTCCTGCTCCTCCTCCTCGTCCGCGCCGGCGCGCGCCCAGCCGTCGTCCACCGCGACGCGCCTGAACGCCTCGAACCGGCCGTCCGGGTTGGAGATCGCGCCGCGGCCCTTGCGCGGGCGGGGATGCGTTTCCTCGTCCATCGCCGCGAGGATAGGCGCGCGACGAGAACAAATAAAGAACATAGGGCCCCGCGGGGCCGGCTTCAGTAGAGCCTGGGGCGCCAGATCGTCGTCTGCCGGAAGGTCCTGTCCTCGAGGTCGAGCGAGGTCTGCACCGCGTAGCTCGCGAGCTCGTCGATGCCGCTGTCCGGCATGTAGCCGCGGCCCGGATCCGCGATCAGCACCTCGGCGCCCGCGAGCATGCAGCGCCTGAGCCAGGCGGTCGTGCGATCGCCCATCCCCGCCTGGTAGTAGACGTCGCCGGCGATGACGACGTCCGCCGGCGAGCCGCGCCGCGACAGCGGGTCCCCGCCGTCGAGCTCGATCTCGACGCCGTTGCGCCGCGCGTTGAGCGCGATCGCGCTCAGCGCCAGCGGGTCGATGTCGCAGGCGACGACGCGCGCGGCGCCGGCGCGCGCCGCGGCGATCGCGTCGATGCCGCTGCCCGCGGCGAAGACGAAGACGCTCTGCCCGCGCACCGCCTCGGGATTGTCGAGCAGGTAGCGCGCGAGGGCCTGCCCGCCCGGCCAGGCGAAGGCCCAGTAGGGCGGCTCGATCCCGCGCTCCGCCATGACGTCCTCGGTCATGTGCCAGAGCGGCGTCATCTCCGCGGCGAGCAGCAGCTCGATCTCCGGCACCAGCGCGACATGGCCGGGCGAGGTATGCGCCAGCACGAAGGCGTCGCGCTCCGCGGGCGTCATGCCGCGCGCCCGGCGACGATGCCGGCGAGGAGGATCCACCCGACGAGGCGGTTGGAGCGGAACTTGGCGAGGCAGTCCCCGGGCTGGTCGGTGTCGACGCGCCAGGCCTGCCACGCCATCTGCGCGCTCGCCGCCGCGAGCGCGACCCAGAAGGGCCAGGAGAGCCCTGCGGCATGGCCGGCCGCGCCGAACAGCGCCGCCGCCGCGGCGTAGAAGGCCAGGAGGGCGGGCCGCGTGCTGTCGCCGAGCCGCCGCGCGGAGGACTTCACGCCGACGAGCGCGTCGTCCTCCTTGTCCTGGTGGGCGTAGATCGTGTCGTAGCCCAGCGTCCAGGCGATGCCGCCGGCGTAGAGCAGCAGCGCCGGCATGCCGAGCGCGCCCGCGACCGCGGTCCAGCCCATGAGCACGCCCCAGTTGAAGGTGAGGCCGAGGAAGAACTGCGGCCACCAGGTCACGCGCTTCATCAGCGGGTAGGTGAAGACCAGGACGAGCGACGCGACGCCGAGCGCGATCGTGGTCGCGTCGAAGGCGAGCAGGATCGCGAGGCCCGCGAGGAGCTGCGCGAGGAGGAAGGCGATCGCGCCGCGCAGCGTCACCGCGCCCGACGGGATCGGCCGGTCTGCGGTGCGCGCGACGCGGCCGTCGAAGTCGCGGTCGACGATGTCGTTGTAGGTGCAGCCCGCTCCGCGCATGACGAAGGCGCCGGCGGCGAAGAGCAGCAGGAAGGACGCCGGCGGCAGGCCGGGCGAGGCGAGCGCGAGGCCCCACCAGCACGGGAAGAGCAGGAGCCACGTGCCGATCGGCCGGTCGGCGCGCATCAGTCGCGCATAGGGCTGCGCGCCGCGCGGGAGGTAGCGCGTGATCCAGCTCTCGCGCGGGATGTCGGAGGCCGTGGCCGTGCTCACGGCGCGCAGATAACAGCGCGGGGCGCGCGAATGCCAGCCCCGTCGCGCGCAGGCCGCCTATGCGCGGTGCTGCACCGGCTTCAGGTTCGGGAAGACGGCGAGGACCTCGGGGTCGAAGTCGCCGCGCGGGACGGGATCGCGCCGGAAGTTCCCGTGGTCGTCGCGGCCGCGCACCAGCGTCGCCCAGGGCTGGTCGCCGCGCTGGCGCACATGCGGCGCCACGTAGCGTATCGCGTAGCCGTAGCGCCGCGCCGCCGAGCGGTTGGGCGGCGAGCCATGCACGATCTTCACGTGGTGCAGCGACATCTGCCCCTCGTCGAGCAGCAGGCTGCGGCCCTGGCCGGGATCGACCTCGACCGCGATCTCCTCGTGGGTGAAGAGCATGTTGGCGCTGCCGGGGCTCGACTTCGCGTGCGCGAACTGCGGCGCGCGATGCGTTCCGGGCACGACCTGCATGGCGCCGTTCTCGAGCGTGCTGGGCGCGAACGCGACCCAGGCGGAGACGACGTCGTCCGGCTCCAGGCCCCAGTAGTAGGAATCCTGGTGCCAGGCGACGTAGGCGTCGTCGCGCGGCTCCTTCACGAACAGGCTCGACGACCAGCAGAGGATGTCCGGCCCGATCACCGACTCGACGGCGTCGAGGATGCGCGCGTCGTGGACGAGGTCGTAGAGGACGCGCAGCTTGAGGTGGCCCTTGTTGCGCAGGATCAGCGTCGCCTTCTCCCCCGAGGCGCGCTCCCACGCCTCGATCGCGTCGCGGTGGCGCCTCGCCTCGTCGCGCGACAGGCAGTCGAGGGGATGCAGGTAGCCGTCCCGGCGATAGGCCTCGACCTGCGCCGGCGCGAGATGGTTGCCCATGGCGATGTCCTCCCGGCGCGACGATGCCACGCGCCGTCCTGCATGTCGCCGGGGAACGCGACGCGCGCATGCGCGTTCTGTGCCCGGGGGAAGGCCGGCGCGCGTCGCGCCGGAGACCCCATCGCGAAGGAGCGAGGAATGCCGATCGGCAAGGTCAAGTGGTTCGATGCGCGCAAGGGCTTTGGCTTCATCGAGCCGGAGGCGGGCGGCAAGGACGTGTTCGTGCACATCTCCGCGGTGGAGCGCGCGGGGCTGTCCAGCCTCGCGGAGGGCCAGCGCGTCTCCTACGACGTCACGGACCAGCGCGGGAAGCCGGCGGCGGAGAACCTGCGGCCGCTCTAGCGCGTGGCCGCGGCATCCCGTCGCGCGGCACGCGGCGCCGCGGGGCTGCGCCGCACGACAAGGTGACGCAGCGACGGGCATGCCCGCCCGGGCGCTCAATGCGGTCCCCGGCTCGCCCGCCGGGAGGGAGGGATGCGCCGCCATGAAGGACGCAAGCGCCGAGCTCCGCCTGCACCTCGTCGCTTCGATGGCCGAGCCGTGCCGGCGCGACGCGTTCGACGATCCGCTCGACATGATCGTGGCGGACCACTACCGCATCCGCGCGATGCTGGGCCTCGCCTCGATCCTCGCGCGCGGCCGCGCGTCGCCACGCGTGCGCGAGATCACGGCGCGCGCGCTGCTCGCCTTCCTGCGCGTCGACCTCGACCGCCACCTGGCGGACGAGGAGGCGCATTTCTTCCCGATGCTCGAGCAGCGCCTCGCGCCCTCCGACCTGCTCGATCCCAGCCTGCGCCAGATGGCCGTCCAGCATGCGTCGATGCGCGCGTCCGCCGCGCTGCTGGCGGAGGAGTTCGCGCGCGTCGCCGAGGATCCGGCGCCGCCGCCTGGCGCGCGGCTGCGGCGCTGCGTG
>CANMWW010000248.1 GCA_947500965.1 Alphaproteobacteria bacterium | reverse complement strand
GGTCGATCACGCCGTAGTTCAGGCTCTGGCTCGTGTCCGCGGCCTCGAGTGACTCGAAGCGGATCGTGCAGACGAGGTTCTTGTCCGCCTCGCTCGAGATCGTCAGGTCGCGCAGTTCCGCGGTGTAGACCTGCCCGTCCCTCTGCAGGGTGCCGAGGATGATCGGCGGGGTACGCAACTCGGGCTCGACGGCCCTGACGTCCGAGATCGCGTTGAAGGCATCGGATGTATCCGTGGCGATCACGTTCGCGAGGACGTCGGGGTTGTTCATCGCGCGCGCGGCCACCGCCGTGGTCGCCGCGGTGTCGGCGAAGATGTAGAAGGCCTTGAGGTCGCCGTCGGTCCGCATCGCCAGCTTCTGGGGCAGGCGCCCGAATGCCGGGCCTGCCTTGATGAGGTTGACGGAGCTTCCGCCTCCCGTCACCTCGAGGTCATGCACCGTCTCGACCCCGCGATCCGTCGAGGCGACCGACGCGACGAAGGCGACGTTCTGGGTGTCGGCGGTCAGCGTCAGGGTTCCGGAGGCCGACGTCGCGGCGGCCGTGACGACGGAGCCTGCATCCGCATTCACCAGCGTCACGAGCGCGTCGCGGATCGTGCCAGCGTCGTCGTTGCTGCTCGCCACATGGCGGTAGCTGGTGGATCCGACCGTCAGGTTGAAGATGTCCCCGGCCTGGATCGCGCCGGACACGACGACCTCGTCGACCTGCGCCACCCCCGCGGCGGCCGCGGTGGGCGTGCTGCTGGCGATGGACTGGCTGGCATTGAGCTGGGCCGCGGCCTTGTCGTACACGTTCAGCACCACCGAGCCGATCGCATTCGGGAACCCGGCGGTGTTCTTGTTGAAGAGCTCGTTCAGCGTGACCGTCGCGCCGAGCTGGGAGAACTTCACCACCTCGGGCTTGCCCGGGACGATCGAGCGATTGGCGAGGACCACGGTCTGGCTGACGCCCGAATCCTGGTTCATGACGGTCAGGCCGCGCGTGACCTGGTTGTACGAGATGCGGAAGACCGCGCTCGAGACGTCCTCCTCGAACGTGAAGTCGGCGAAACCTCGCGTTTCGTCGACGAAGTTCAGGTAGCTGACGTTGTCCTCGTAGGAGACGCCGTTGACCCCCTTCGTGACCTCGACCGTGCCGTTGACCAGAAGGTTCCCAGCGAACTTGGTCGTGATCGCGATACGGTCGAGCTCGGCAAGAAGCGACTGGTACTCGTTGTCGAACATCGTCCGCTCGTTGCGCGAGAACTGCCCCGAGGAGGCCTGCACGGCCAGCATCTTCGCGCGCACCAGGATGTCGGTGACGTTGGCCATCGCGCCATCCGCGATCTGCAGCAGGCTTCCGGCCTGCTTCGCGTTCACCGTGGCCTGCTCCATCGCCATGACTTCCGCCTTCAGGGCGGACCCGATGGCCTGCGAGGCAGCGTCGTCCTTCGCCGACACGACGCGCGAGCCCGAGGACAGCTTGTTGAGCGAACTCGTGGCCGCGGAATCGGAGTTCTTCAGGTTGCGGTGGGCGATGTTCGCCGCGAAGTTGGAGATGACGTTCAATGCCATGTCGGGATCCTCTTCTGTGCGTGCGCGGTTTCAGCGGGCGCCGCGCCGTCAGGACTTCAGGCGGCTGAGCTCGCGGAGCATCTCGTCCGCGGTGGTGATCGTCTTGACGTTGGCCGCGTAGGCGTTCTGCGTGACGATCATGTCGGTCATCTCGGCGGCGATGTCGACCGTCGACGCCTCCGTCGCGCCCGCGACGATGCCGCCGGCGGAGCCGGTGTTCGCGCGGGAGAGGGTGAACGCGCCGGACGAGACCGTCGCGCGATAGCTGTTCCCGGAGATCGGGGAGAGCTGGTTCGGCGCGGCGAAGGTCGCGAGCGGCACCATGAAGGCTGGGCGCTGGACGCCGTTCGTGAACGTCATGTTCAGGAAGCCCGCGTTGTCGAGCGCGACGCTCGCCAGCCGGCCCAGGCCCGCGCCGTTTCCGCGAACCTGCGCGATCTCGAATATCTCGCCCAGCTGCGTCATGCCGGCGAGGTCGAGCGTGACCTGCGAGGGACCGGCCGTCGTGACCGAGGCGTCCCAGGTGATGTCGAGGGTCAGCTCGCCGCTGCCGGAAGAGGGCTGGCCCGTGCCGTCGAACCCGATCGCGAGCGGGAAGCCGGCGCCGAGCGTGCCGCTGGGCGCGCCCGACAGCGTCGGGCCGTCGATGTCCACGCTCCAGCCGCCCGCCTCTCCCGTCTTCGTCCAGACGACGTCGAGGCGATGCGCGTTGCCGAGCGAGTCGTAGACGGTCGCGGGGGTGCGGAAGCCTCCATGCGTGAAGAGGCCGACGTCGTCGAGCGCCGCCGACACTTCGAGCGTGCCGGCGCGCGCAGGATCGTCGTCGGGCGTCCAGTCGAGCGCTCCGCCCGAAGCGGCCTCCAGCCGTTCCATGACGTCGTCGATCGTCTCGCCCGCGCGGGCGACGACCTCGAATGTCGCGGTGGCGTCGGCCGCTCCGCCGACCCCCGGGGTCGTCAGGGCGAACGCCCAGCGCTCGCCGATCCTGGGCTGGCGGTCGGCGATGCGCAGCAACGTGTGCGTCGGGTCGACGGGATCGGCGACCATCGGCCCGGTCATGCCGTTGAAGACCGCGGCCTCGCGCGCGGCGGTCGGATCCGCTGGCAGGTTGGCCGTCACGCCGATGCCGCTTGTCGGGCTCGCCGCCGCCGTCACGCCGGAGATGGACACGGGCCGCAGGTCGCCCTGGGTCGCGCCCGAGATCGTCCCATCCGCGGCGACCGGGAAGCCCATCAGGTACTTGCCGGCGCCATTGCGCAGGAAGCCCATCGGGTCGACGTCGAAGCTGCCGGCGCGCGTGAACTCGATGCTCGTCGAGGCGGGGTCGGAGCGGACGGCGAAGAACCCGTTCCCGGAGATCGCGGCATCCGTCGCCCTGTTGGTCACCTGGATCGTGCCCTGCGCGTCGATCTCGCGCCGCGGCCGCGCGAGCAGGGAGCCCGGCGCGTAGGCCGTCGCCATGGCGCTCTCGACCACCAGGGACGAGAAATCCATCTTGGTGGCCTTGTAGCCGGTCGTCCCGATGTTCGAGACGTTGTCCGAGATGGTCTGGAACTTCTTGGACTGCCCCGCGAGACCGGAGACGCCGGTGCTCATCGCGCTGAAGATCGACATCGCTGCGCTTCCTTCCGTCCAGTTACCTGATTGCGACCACGTCCTGCAGCGCGACGCTGCCGGTCGTGGTCATGAGCTTCACTCCGTCCGCCGCGCGCTCGACGCTCGAGACGCGGACATTCGCCGTCGTGGCCACCGGCACGTCGATACCGTTCACGCCGCGTCCGACGACCTGGATCCTGTAGCTGCCGTCGGGCAGCGGCGCTCCCGACGGGAACCTTGGCGACAGCGACACCGTGCGGCGCCCCGTCCCGGCCGGCAGGTCGCTGCGCGCCAGCACCGCCCCCGATGCGTCGAGCAGCGAGGCGCGCAGGCCGCTCATGCCCGCGGGTACGTCGAGGTCGAAGGACGAGCCTCCGCCCACCACCTCGACCATCTCCGACCTGACCGACACGGTCTGCCCGGCCAGCGACGCCGCCTGCAGCAGGTTCGTGGACTCCTGGACGCTGACGCCACGCTCCACGGAGCGCGACATGTTCATCAGCTGCTCCACCTGGGAGAACTGGACGAGCTGCGCGGTGAATTCCTGCGTGCTCATCGGCGACATCGGGTTCTGGTTGGTCATCTGCGTGGTCAGCATCTTCAGGAAGGAATCGAAGTTGCTGCCGACGAGCTTCTGCCCGGAGGTGGCGACCGCGCTGGCCGGGGTCGCGGCCTTGGCGCCGCCGAGGAGGGAAAGATCAGCCACGTGCGCCTCCGTCATCCAGCATCGGTCATGTCGACGGCCACGCGGCGGCCCGGGCGCGCGAACCCGCCCTCGATGGCCTCGCGCACGCGCCTCGACAGCTCGGGATTGCCGCCCAGCCGGACGCTCAGCAGCTCCGGAGACTGGGAAACCCGGATGGACACGGCACCCTCGCCGGGGAAGACAAGCCGCGCGGCCCACGATCCGTCGGGCATGCGCTGGGCACGCAGCGGCGCACCGGCGCTGGCGATGTTGCGAAGCAGCGCGCCGAGGTCGATGTCCGGGGCATCCGCGGAAGCACCGGCATCCGCCTCGCCCTCGGCCCGGCGCAAGGCATGCGGAAGGCGTGCATCGACACGAGGCGCGGGCATGCGCGCCTCCAGCGCGGCAGGCGGAATCTCCCGCGGCGTCTCGTCGGGACGCCCGACCGCCGCGAGCGCAGCTCGCGCCTCGGGCAGCCCCTGGAGCAGGAGGAGATCGAAGCCGTCGGTGCGCGCATGCGACCGCGACCCAAGGGTCCGCTCGTGCGCGGCCATCGGGGAGGCTTCCCGCCCGACGACCGGGCTGGGCGTCGCATCGCCCGCGGAAGGCATCGCCGTCGCGGGCGCGCCAGTCTCCTGCTGCGGGGCGACGAGCGACCGGACCGTGGAAAGCGAGGCATGCGCCGGCGCAGGGACGGCGGCCCCGCGTGGCGTCGCGCCGCCACGGCCGGCAGCGCCATCGCCCGCGCCACGTGCGCCGGCGTCCGCCGCGTGCATCCGCGGCCCGCCCTGGTGCCGCGACG